>NZ_JRFE01000001.1 GCF_000756305.1 Myxosarcina sp. GI1 | reverse complement strand
TCTTGATAAGCTTCTTTGAGAGTTATTTTGCCATTAGCCTCTAAACCACAAACATAAGCTACTTTTTGGGCAAATTCTTGCAGATTGGCGTTAAAGGCTAAGTTTTGAGGCGTAAACTCGCCGTAATAGTTACCAATGGGATTTAAAAAGTTTTCTTGGTCGCGATTAAGTTTTTCTGTCATTTTCTGAGTCTTGAGATTGATAAACCAAATTTAAAATTTGAGTATTTTTAAACCTACAAGCTTGATTTTACAATTTAATTAATAATAAATTTTTTGTCTTGAAGTTTACTAAATACGCAAAAAACATTAATATTTTGCATTTTACAACAGAAAACATTCAGTTTGGCGATCGCATTGAATAAAGTTAAGCTTCTCTTGATTTAGCAATAAATCGAACTTAATTACTTGTATTTATAGTAACTTATTTAGGAAAATTACCGCTAAAAGTTACTGTTTAAATTAAGTTTACAGTCCTCGGCAATTAATGCGACCGATCTACTAAAAAATAATTTTTTCAACTTACTTTAGCAGCAGAAATTTAGGGAATGCCTATTGACAAATACGGTGTCTGGGTCGCCAAGCCAATTAGAGTCAGTGCCGAACGCGCGGCACAAGATCCGCGATCGCCCCATATCCATCTTTTTCGAGTAGTTCGAGATGTCCTGATTTTTCTTTTAGAGCAGCTTGATTTGGCTAAAAGCGATCGAGGCAGGTTTGTCATACTCAGACAAATCAAAGGGTGAATTCTCAGCCGTCCTCAAGAGCGACTATCACCTAATTTGGGTCGAAATTGAATAAATTTAGTGTTTGCAGCTATTTAGTTTTTTTCCGTTGACGAGCTTCTAGAAAGGCGATCGCTTCTTCCGCATTAAGATAAAGTTGAGAAACTTCTCCTATCATTAAAACCCAACGGTCTTCTGCTTGAAGTAACCGCCATCTCTGGCTAATTTTTTTGGGTGCGATCGACCAAGAAGAATTTGATTCTCGATAGTTACAAATAAATCCCCAAACTCTGGCTTGACTCACTACTAAATCGCTCAATTTAAGATACAGACTAAGATCGACTAATAAAAAACGAAAAGTTAAAATTAACAATGACAGTTGTTAATTTTAACTTTTCAGTTGTTGAATTATCGTGCAAAAAAAATCTTTTTTACAATTCTTTTAGCTCCATAGACACCGTACTTGTCATAATAAGATTACTTTAAAAATTTGATTTACGACATATAATTTATCCGACTAAAAGACCTCTGTAGGTAGAATAATACGAACAGATGCTACCAATCCGATCTCGAAAGAAATACGCGCAAGTATCATGTAAGTGTTATGCGAAGAAAAAAATACAGAGCTTAATGTGGATTGGTTTTTAGTCTGTGGTTTGGGTAGTTTGGGGCAACATTGCGTTGTTGCTTTAGCCGAGTTTGGCGTAAAAGTAAATGCGATCGAGCTAATAATTCCTCCTAGTTGGGAAATCGAAACTCTGCCAGAGCTATTAGATAGCTTAATTGTAGGAGATTGCCTCCAAGATAAAACTTTAATCCAAGCTCAAATCGAACATTGCCGCGCTGCGCTGATAGTCACTAGCAACGAACGTATTAATATCAAAACCGCTCTAGCTATTCGTCAACTTAGTATCAAATTGAAGTCAACGATACTCTCTACGATTTAAAATTATCAGACGTTGCCTATGGTTATGGTGTCGTTCCCATACTCTATCAAAAACACAGTCAATCATCTATTGTCTTTCCCGTAGAGGAATTGACTCTTACCGAAAGCGATCGCTTGATAGTCTTGGCAACGATCGCAGGATTAAAACGCATCGAACGAGGAGAATTAGATTTTACTCTCAAAAATGTTCGCGTGAGAATTGAATCGGTTGTAACTCCAGACGCATACTTTGAAGGTGCCAATCTTATTTATCGGATTGCAGGCTGCGACTTGAGTGTAGCCAGACAAACGATGGCACAATTACCACAAACACTACCTTGTCTTCTTTATCGCGATCGCGCACACAGGCTAGTCAGAGAGTTAAGAAAAGCATTAGTTATAGCTGGGTTAGAGTAACGATCGAGCAATACTTAAACATAATCTATTCTTAACTATTGATTTATCTACTGTTTACTTAGAACTGAGAGAGTAGTCTTTAGACTAACAAAATAGATACAGAATTTTACTCTAGTACAGTGAAATATCTTCAAACAAAGGTTTGAGTTCTCGTGCTATTGCTAAGGCATAGACTAAATTTTTGTTAATTTTATTTTTTTGCTAAAAATATCGACTAAATTCTTTTTTGAAACTAAAGCAAACAGCGAAAAAAATAGTTATTTTGAAAATATTATGTTAATAAAGCTGTTTATTTTGTCTTGTCAATAATTTGGTTATAGCAGAAAAAATTGTAAAGTTCGCTTTACTCATACTGATAACAATTTCTAGCATTTTTATTACACAATTGATGGCTAATTCTATTAATTTAAATCCAATTGGTAGTTACGAAACGGGAATTTTTGATGAGGGCGCGGCAGAGATTACGGTCTACGATCCTGCCAGCCAGCGTTTGTTTGTGGTTAACGGTGCGGACACTGCTATTGATGCACTGGACATTAGCGATCCAACCAATCCTACTTTAGAATTTGCGATCGCAATTGAGGAATTTGGCGCGGGTGTCAATAGCGTGGCGGTCAAAAACGGTATCGTTGCGGCAGCAGTAGAAAGCGATCCCGCTCAAGATCCTGGTAAGGTAGTGTTTTTCGATACTGAAGGAAAATTTCTGAATCAGGTTACTGTCGGTGCTTTGCCCGATCTAGTTACCTTTAGTCCCGACGGCAACACGGTTTTAGTCGCCAATGAAGGGGAACCCAATGAAGACGATCCTAGTATCGATCCTAACGGTTCGGTAGGCATTATCGATATCAGCGGTGGTGTAGAAGCTGCCACCGTTACCGAGGCTGGATTTACGGATTTTAACGGACAAGAAGCGGAATTACGCAGTCGGGGAGTAAGAATATTTCCCGACAAGTCTTTTGCTGCCGATGCCGAACCAGAATATATTGCCGTAAGTTCCGACAGCAGCACGGCTTATGTCACCCTGCAAGAAAATAATGCCGTTGCGGTAGTAGATATTGCAGCAGGAGAAGTTACCGAAATTCAGCCACTAGGATTAAAAGATCATAGTCGTGGTTTACCTGAATTGAGTAGTTACCCCTGGGCTTTAAGCGGTGAGGTACTAGGTACGACTCCCACAGGACAGGAAATATTGTTGGGTGGTCTGTCTGGTCTGTTTTTTGAAGGGGAAACCGATGATGGTAAGTTACAGTTTATTACTACACCCGATCGCGGTCCTAATGGCGAACCTACCGATGTCAATGGCGACGGCGAAAATGAAAGACCTTTTCCCCTGCCAGACTATCAGGCGCGGTTAATTCGCTTTACTTTAGATCGCGAAACTGGCGAAATTGCAATTGGCGATCGCATCTTTTTAACTAGAAAAGATGGAACTACACCCATAACTGGCTTGCCCAATTTGCAAGCTGGAGAAGCAGGGGCAGCTTATACCGACGAAGAACCCGTAGATCTTTTAGGAAATCCTTTAAATAACGATCCTTTAGGGGCAGATATGGAAGGGATTGTGGTTGCCGAAGACGGTAGTTTTTGGTTATCGGATGAGTATCGTCCTGCTATCTATCATTTTGATAAAGATGGCGTACTAATCGATCGCTTGATTCCCAAAGGTACTGCCGCTGCCACAGGGAAACGCAAAGGGACATTTGGCAGAGAAACCTTACCCGAAGTATACGCCCAGCGTCGCTCCAATCGCGGTTTTGAAGGTTTGGCACTCAACACCGACAACAATCGCCTCTATGCCTTTATTCAAAGTCCTATCGATAATCCCGATGTCAGCGATGCCGAAGCCGAAGCCGCAGGTGAAAGCAGCGACTATAACTCTAGCAACTCGCAAGTTTTACGAATTTTAGAAATCAATCCCTGTAACGGCAAACCTATAGGAGAGTATGTTTACTATCTAGAAGGTTCTGAGGGAGTCGATAAAATTGGTGATGCGGTTTATGCAGGCGACGGTAAATTTTACGTCATCGAACGTGATTCTGGTACCGATCCCGACTCTAAAAAGTTTGTTTTTGAAGTCGATCTCACTAATGCGACCAATATTCTTAAAACTAAACTCTCTAAAGCCACGAGTGCAGATAAGGCATTAGAAGGAATGACTCCCGATGAATTGGAGGCGATGGGCATTAATGCCGTAACTAAAACCAAAGTTTTGAACCTACCTTCGGTCGGCTATCTATCAGGAGATAAGGCTGAAGGACTGGCACTATTACCCAATGGTTCTTTAGCGGTAATCAACGATAACGATTTTGGTTTGCTAGATGAAGAAATACCCGTAGATGGTTCGGTTCCCTTTAACCCCGATCCCGTACAGACGGTATTGGGCATAATTGATTTTGATAAATCTAACGGCATTGATACCAGCGACACCGATGGCATTGACATTAGGAATCAGCCCGTATTCGGACAGTATATGCCCGATGGAATTGCTACCTACGAAGTTGATGGCGAAACTTACTATATAATCGCCAATGAAGGTGATGCCAGAGATGAAGACGCAAGAGTAGAAGATTTAGAACTCGATCCTACCGCTTTCCCTAACGCCACCGAATTACAAACCGACAATGAAATTGGACGTTTGGAAGTTTCAACTATCGACGGCGATACCGATGGCGATGGGGATTACGATCGCCTTGTTTCCTATGGCGCACGATCTTTTTCTATTTTTGATAGCAGAGGTAACTTAGTCTTCGATAGCGGCGATGAGTTAGAACAGATTACTGCTGAGGCTTTCCCCGACTACTTCAATTCCGATAATACCGAAAATAGCTTCGATACTCGCAGCGTTGCTAAAGGACCAGAACCAGAAGGCGTGGCGATAGGAGTAATTGACGGTAAAACCTATGCCTTTATCGGTTTAGAACGGATCGGCGGCGTGATGATTTACGATGTCAGCACTCCTACCAGTCCCGAATTTGTGCAGTACATCAATAACCGCGACTTTGAAGGCGACCCCGAAGCAAGTACGGCAGGAGACTTGGGACCCGAAGGTTTGGAATTTATCTCCGCTGAAGACAGTCCCAACGGCAAACCTTTACTGGCTGTAGGTAACGAAGTCAGCGGTTCTACTACTGTCTATCAAATCAACCTCGAAACAGATACAGATAACGGCGGTACTGACAACGGCGGCGATATGGACGGTAACTTTACCCTCCAGCTACTCCACGCCGCCGACCAGGAAGCAGGTGTTCCCGCGATAGAAGATGCGCCTAACTTTAGCGCGGTTCTCAATTCGCTAAAAGGTGAATATGACAATACCTTAGTTCTTTCTTCGGGAGATGCCTACATCCCTAGTCCTTTTTTCTCCGCTAGCGAAACTGCTTTTGACGGACAGGGTAGAGGCGATATCTTAATTCAAAACGAATTGGGCTTTGGCGCGATCGCTCTGGGCAATCATGAATTCGACCTCGGTGCGGGTACGGTTGCCGATTTAATCTCTGCCGACGAAGAAACTGATTATCCTGGTACGGCTTTTCCCTATCTCAGTTCTAACCTCGACTTTAGCACCGACGAAGATTTAGCACCCTTAGTAACTGAAGACGGACAGGAAGCCAGCGAAATTCCCAACAGCATTGCGGGTAACACCATCGTTACCGTCAATGGCGAACCCATCGGCGTGGTTGGAGCTACTACTCCCACTCTACCTAGTATTTCTTCCCCTGGCGATGTTACGGTCAACCCGATCGAGTTTGACTCTGCCAACCCCGACGACATTGCCGCTTTAGCTGCTGAAATTCAGGCTTCGGTAGATTCTTTACTGGCGGAAAATCCCGAAATTAATAAGGTAGTGTTGCTGGCGCATATGCAGCAAATCGCGATCGAAGAACAGCTTTCGGAATTACTTACCGATGTCGATATTATCGTCGCTGGCGGTTCTAATACTATTCTCGCTGACGAAACCGATCGCTTGAGAGCAGGTGATGAAGCTGAAGGAGTCTATCCCATTCTCAACACTGCTGCCGATGGCAACCCCATTGCTGTCGTTAATACCGATGGTAACTATCGCTATGTCGGACGTTTGGTAGCAGATTTTGACGCGGACGGTGTCTTAATCCCCGAAAGTATCGACCCTGAAGTTAGCGGTGCTTATGCTACCGATGCTGAGGGGGTGGCTGCGGTCAACGGTACGCCAGACCCCGAAATCGTCGAAGTTGCCGATGAAATTTCCGCAGTTATCGCCGAACAAGACGGCAATATTTTTGGCAGTACGGAAGTGTTTCTTAACGGCGAACGGGAAGATGTGCGGACTCAGGAAACTAATCTTGGTAACTTAACCGCCGATGCCAACCTGGCGATCGCCAAAGAAACCGACTCCGATGTAGTTATTTCGATTAAAAATGGCGGTGGTATTCGCGATAACATTGGCGCAACAATTATTCCTCCAGGATCGACTAATTCAGATGACGTGGATCGATTACCTCCCCAAGCCAACGAACTGGCAGGTAAAGAGGAAGGCGATATTTCCGAACTAGATATTGCTAACTCCTTACGCTTTAACAATGGCTTGACCTTGTTAACCGTTACTGCCGAAGAACTGCTAGAAGTTATCGAACACGGCGTGGCAGCAACAGAACCAGGTGCCACGCCAGGACAGTTCCCACAAGTTGCTGGAGTAGAATTTAGCTTCGATCCCGAACTCGAACCAAGCGATCGCGTTCTGTCTTTAGAAGTTGTCGATGATGAAGGCAATAATATCGATACCGTAGTTGAAAACGGCGAGTTAGTAGGCGATGCTTCGCGTACCTTCCGTCTGGTAACACTCAATTTCTTAGCAGACGGTGGCGATGACTATCCTTTCCCAGATCGCAACCGCGTCGATTTGGCTTTAGAAGAGGAAGCACCCCGTACTGGCGAAGCGACTTTTGCTGCTGACGGTACCGAACAGGATGCACTGGCGGAATATCTGGCAGATAACTTTAGCGAGATGAGCTTCGATAACCAAGACACGCCACCAGAAGAAGACGATCGCATTCAGAACCTCAACTTCCGTAACGATACGGTTTTAGGTAGCGATGACACGGATGGCATGGGCGATATGGAATTTCTCCTACTCGATTTAACAGGTAGTGAAGATGCTAATGTCTCGATTACCGTCAGTCGAGATGCTTTTTATGACAATACCGTTGGTTTCTTTGAAGTAAAGGCTGTAGACGGCACTGTAATCGATCCTGTTTCTGGTAAGGCGATTGCTCCTGGTGATGCTGGCTATCTCGAAGCTGCTTTAGCAAATAGCCTGGATATTAGCCTTAGCGTTCCTAAAAATAACCAGCAGGCTGAATTTACTAGTGAGGTAGCTGGCGGTAAGATTTATGCACCTTTCTTGGTTGTCGATGGCAACGTTGGCGAACTTACCGACGCAGACAATAGCAACGATCCTACGGTTTACTTCTCATACAGTGCAGCTAATAGCGACAACTTCGCTCACGTTCGCAGCCTGGGAGACAATACCTATGGATTTGAAGACATAGTTAACGGGGGCGATCGCAACTTTAACGATCTTATTGTTAAAGTCGAGCTTGCTTAGTTCGCGATGAACATCAACTAACGAGGTCATTGTTAGCTCAAATGCTAGGCTCTCTTCTATAGAGAGCCTATTTATTTAATCAAAGATCGAACCAATGAATTTCGCAATTTAGCCGACATGGTATCGATAATACTCGTAGCCAAAATCAAAAGATCTGCCAATTATTCCAATAATTGATACATAACACGAAAAAAATAAGAAGCCTGCAATAAATACCCACGCTAAAGAAAAGTCATCATTTCTATTGGATGCATTTGTAGCTATAACTATATCGTAGAATCCAAACGCTAAAACAGTAAGCAAAAAAGATTATAAACCGACAGCCATTTTATATTTGGCATTTTGTGAGCAAGCAAATAGAAAAATAAAGAAATTACATATAATAAAAGCATTAAAAAAATTGCCATGTTAAATACAATATTGTATTATATTACAAACTAATTGACTTTTATTGTCTGCGATAGAATATCTAAAAAACTTTATAATCTTTGTATAAATTATATTATTAACTAAATTAAATATTTTTACAAAAACTTGTAAAAATAACAATTAATAGTTTTAGCTCGATGTAAAACAACAATTCTTTTTAAAACCAAAAGATATGGTGATAATTTTGTGCATTTCAACTTAAATCTTAAATATAATATGTTTGTTAAATTAAAGCTAAACTGTCTTTAATTTATATTTCACTAAAGAAAGCATAAACTGCAAAGTAATATTAAAACCAGAAACAGATGCAGGAACAGATATACACTAACTACCGCTTACTCTTACCAACAGAAGAAGTTTTGGGCACGATCGCAGTCAAAGACGGTATTATTGCCGATATTCAGCCACGAATAGTATCTCAGGGACAAGACGGCGCGGGTAATTATCTGTTACCAGGGTTAATCGAATTGCATACGGATAACTTAGAAAAGTGTATTTCTCCTCGTCCTGGGGTAAGGTGGAATTTAGATGCAGCAGCAGTAAATCACGACAGAGATTTGATTAGTTCTGGAATTACCACAGTCTGTGATGCGATCGCTATAGGCGATGTTACCCCCAAACAAGACTTGTTACGCCTCCATCATTATGCACCGATAATAGATACTGTCTCCGAAGGACAAACCGCAGGAAGATTTAATGCAAATCACCTTTTGCATTTACGTTGCGAACTTGGTTACGAACACCTATACAAAACGATCGAACCACTAGCAAATCATCCACTATTAGCACTGATATCTTTGATGGATCATACCCCTGGTCAGCGTCAGTTTGTTAATGTTGATAAATACAAGCAATATTATGTAGGCAAGCATGGCGTACCAATAGAAAAGATGGAAGATTTTGTTTCTATGCGCCTTGAAAATCAACGACAGTATGCTAAAGAAAACCGACAGGCTTTAGTAACTCTGACTCAAGCTAAAAAAATATCTCTAGCCAGTCATGATGATGCTACCTTAGAACACGTCCGACAGGCGATCGCTGAAGGAGTAGTGTTGGCGGAATTTCCTACTACTATCGATGCAGCTAAAGAAGCACATAGTAATGGTTTACAGGTTCTAATGGGTGCGCCAAATATAGTTTTGGGTGGTTCTCATTCAGGTAACGTATCGGCGATGGAATTAGTCGAACTAGATATTGTAGATATTATTTCTTCTGACTATGTACCTAGAAGCTTATTACAGTCGATATTTATTATCTGCCAGCAAACTAATAAGCCACTGTATGAAGCGATCGCGTTAGTTACTCTCAATGCAGCTAAAGCAATTAATTTAGATAATGAAATTGGTAGTTTGGAAGTAGGTAAAAAAGCCGACTTTATTACCGTACATGATGATGGCATCGTTCCCAGAATTTTAGAAGTATACAAACAAGGAAAACGAGTTGCCTAAAGTTAGGAGTAATTGTTCATTGTCCATTATCGATTATCAATTCATAATCTATGCTTGTCCCGTTGGGGAATTAAATAGCCAGATTGAAACTTATTTTAATAAGAGTCGCGAATTGTATGGTGAGAACTCGGCACATAAATATATGCCTCACTGTAGCTTGACGGGATTTTTTGCCGATGAACTTAGTTCGATGCCAACTTATATTCAGGCTTTAAACAAAGCTTATACAGAGACTCAAAATAATTTGTCTGTGGATATAGAAATAAAACAGTTGTCTTTTAGAGAAAATTGGCATGGTTTGGAATTACAAGCCGAGGGACTCAAACAGCTAATGTTCAATTTTACCCGTATAGAAACTTCCGCTATCCGCAAAGAAGCCATAAGATTAAAAGATTGGCTGCATCTCAGTTTAGCTTATGATTTCGATCGCAGACATTCAGCAGAGCTTAAAAATTTAGCCTTAGAAATTATCGATATTAAAGCTAAAGTAGATTGGGAATTATGTTTTTATCAAAAAAACGCCGATTGGACTTGGAAGTGTTTAAAAACTTGGTCGCTTGTTTGAGTTTTAAATTACAGATAACTTTTCATTAACGCGATCGCAATTATCGCTCTTAGTTCATTATTTCTATTACAATCTAAAATCTAGTTGCGCTTTCGCCTTGCCAATCTTCACGCTTCAAGCAGTAAACAAAGCAGTCATCATTACCAAATCTTCGCTGCTTGACAAATTTAAACCCAAGTCTTTCGTAAAAGCGATGAACGCGAGTATTACTAGCTAAAGGATCGACTAATACAGCCGTTACCAAAGGGTTTACAAAACATCGGGCAAGTGCAAGCTGCATCATTTTTGTTCCATAGCCTTTGCCCAAATCTGACTCTTTTCCAATCCAGATATCGATCGCACGTAGATTATATTCAACCTTACCCCAATAGTGGCTATCTTCTCTGGCTGGATCGATAATTTGGATAAATCCGATAGGACGACCATCTATTTCCGCAATTAATTGCTCTCTCCAATTGGGAGTGCGATCGAGTTCTATCTCCCAACCCCAATCATCATCACCAAGTGAAGCTCTTATATAAGGTTGCTTATCCCAATATTGCAATAATTTTAGATCGGCAATAGTAGCAATACGTAGATTAATCACAAATTAGATTGAGATAAATAGACAAAGCACTAGACAGAAATACTTAGTGCCTAGTGCCTAGTACCTAAATGCCTAAAGCTGCTAACGGTTAGCTGACAACACCAGAATGACCTGCGATTGCATCTATTGGTTCAAACTGTCCACCAAGATATTTGGCTAAAAACTCTTCGGCAACACCAAAGAAATGCAGGCGATTTTCGGGACGGGCAAAACCATGACCTTCATCGGTATACAAAGCATAGGTAACGGGTTTATTTGCTTTACGCATTACCTCGACAATTTGTTCGCTTTCGGCTTGCTTGACGCGGGGATCGTTAGCACCCTGTCCGATTAGTAGGGGTTTATTAATTTTATCAACATAAAACAAAGGCGATCGCGATTTTAAAAACTCTTCTTCTGTCTCTAAATTGCCAACTCGATGTTGGAACATCGCCATTAAAGGTTTCCAGTAAGGAGGAATGCTTTGCATCAAGGTAATTAAATTAGAAGGTCCGACAATATCTACTCCACAGGCAAAAACATCGGGGGTAAAAGTCAAACCGACTAAAGTAGCGTAGCCGCCGTAAGAACCACCCATAATCGCAATTTTGTCAGGATTGGCAATTTTTTCCTTTATTAACCAGTTGACCCCGTCGATTAAATCATCGTGCATCGCTGCTGCCCATTGGCGGTTTCCTGCATTAACAAAATCTTTGCCATAGCCTGTAGAACCGCGAAAATTAGGTTGTAAGACCGCATAACCGCGATTGGCTAGCCATTGAACTTGAGGGCTGTAACCCCAGGTGTCTCTTGCCCAGGGACCGCCATGAACTAACATTACGGTAGCATAAGGAGCTTCCAATCCTTGAGGAACGGTTAAATAGCCGTGAATAGTCAAACCATCTCTTGCCTGATAAGAAACTGGCTGCATGGATGCGAGGGGTAAGTCTTCTAATTCTGGTTGGTTGCTAAATAGCAGGTTGTATGACTTGGTTTCGCGGCTATAGAGATAGTAATAAACAGGTCCATCATCGGTAAGAAAACCAACAATCCACTGTTTATCGTTTAAATCGCGACTGGTGATAAAATATTGTCCCGATCTAATTTTAGCGATCGCTTCAAAATCGGTAGCAACTTCATCGTCTAATACCTGCCACTGCAATTTATCTTTATAAAAAGAAACTGCTTGAATATTTCGTTTGGTAGGATGAGTTACTATTCCCCCAACATCATATTGTTCGTCCTGGGCAATAATCTTTTCTTCTTTGCTCGCTAAATCCAAACCAATCAACCGTTGGGTATTGGCATTATGATTGCCGATGATATATAAAGTTTTACCATCGAGGGAAAAATCCAAGGCTCCTCCTTCTTCGTCGGCATCCCAATGACGTAAGGTTTCCCAAGGTTTATCGGTTGTTTCGCGATAGAGTAATTCCGAACCGCCATCGGCAGTTGCCGCAGTAGCAGCAAGAATTTGCATCTCAGCATTGGCAGTCCAGGCAACAATGTTACCAGGGTTATCGGCTTCTAACTCCATCTCGCCAGTTTGTAAATTGAGGCGGTAAACGTCAAATTTTTGCGGATTTTCTTTGTTCAAACCTATCAATATCTCATCGGGAAATCGATCATCGAGGTCGATGACCTGAGCTTTTACTTCTGGAAAAGGAGTTAAATCTTTTACTTCGTTGGTATTGACATTAACTAAATAAAGATGAAAATTTTCGTCGCCGTCAGCGTCTTGAAGATAAATTAGCTGTTCTGGATTATATGTCCAAAAATAAGCTCTAATGCCGCGTTTTTTATCGTCGGTTAAGATGCGATCGTCGGTTTTACCCAAAGTTCGCAGCCACACCTGCAAAATATCTCGTTTGTCAGGGGCAAGATATGCTATGTATCGTCCATCTTTAGATAGTTGTGGGCTAGCGCGTTTGGGATTACCAAATAGAGTTTTACGGGGAATAATTGGCGGTAGTTTAGTTTTGACTCGATTCATAGTCATGATTAGTTATTGGTTATCAATTGAGCATATCAAATCCGTAACTATAGACACGTACGGTCAAAAGTTATAAAAATTTAATTAATTTTTTTATCTCCTAACCTGGATTTCAAACTTTTATCTTGTATAGCATTATGTCAATAATGTCATTTATTCGACATAAAAATAACATACATCTGACATGGAAATAAAATAAAAACTTTGTACATTACATGCGTTTGTATTTTTATCCCTACTTCTTCTCGATTTTTACTTTTAATACAGACAACTCAATTAATTGACTAATAGAAATCGACAACTTTGCTATTACTGCATAATTTTCGAGTTTCGTGCGTACTAATCATTAGACAAGAAAGGAGAATCACATTATGAAACTACGTTTATTAGAGCGGCGTTCTCTCGGTGCTTGTATCCGAAAACCGCGCTAACTTCGTCAAGCCGATCCTACTGATAGAGTTTGCTTTTATTTACTCAGAACAATTAGTTGTTTTTATAAAACATATTTACTAGTTAGATAGTTTTAATTGTGTTGTTGGTGTTCTTTATGGTATTTCGGCGCAGCTTATAACACTCAAAAAACTAAAAGACGCGCTCGCAGTGAGTGAAGTGTTGCTAATTATGACATTTTAAGTCGATTTAACTAGTTAGTAGCAATTTATACTTATACAATATTTGTGTGGCAATATTTAAATACCATAAATTATATATATCAATGGGTATAGTTTTATGTTTTTGGTAGTCTTAGTTACTACATCCTCACAGTATCTTCATACTTGTAAAGTAATTTATAAGCTAAACTACTTCGGTACTCGGATTTCCATAACTAATACTTACGCGAGTTAAGGAATATTACATTTGTGTTTTAAAAAGCTCGATCTAATGATTTTATAAAAGTAAGTGATAATACAAAAATGTTTTTTATTTTCATGCTCAATCTTTTCGCCAATTTAAAATATTAATTTTGGCGGTTTTGCATAAACAAAACGAATTGAATACTTCTCACAAATTTCAAAACCATGAAGTTACCCTCAAAATCAGTTAGTTTTAGCAGAGTTGATTCGGAGCAGACAAATCTCAACAACTCTTTAAATTCAAACTCGATTTCAGTCTCCGAACCCGCAGTTGAAAAACCAGCTATTAAAGAAAACTCATCTAGCGAGTTGAGTCTGGTTCGTAGGAATACTTTAACCTCAGACAATGACAGAGGAGAAAACGACAGAGGAGAAATAGTTCAATGGTCTCCTTCTATGCAATCGTTATTAGACGAACCTCCATCTAATTTGCCTCAAAGGCTGATTTGGGGAGGGTTAGCCTTTTGCCTGATTGCTTTTATTTGGGCGTGGTTCGGTCAAGTAGAAGAAATCGGCAAAGCAAGAGGTAAGTTAGTACCCAATGGAGAAACTTACAAAGTCGAGCCAGTCGAACTGGGAAAAGTAAACCAGGTGATGGTAAGTGAGGGGGATCGTGTCAAAGCAGGGCAGGTTTTAGTAGAGTTGAATAGCGAACTAGCAACAAAAGAAGCCGAACGTTTACAACAAATGCTTGCTTCTTATCAAACGGAATTAAACCAGAAACAAGCCTTGTTAGAAAAAGTTCGCTCTGAAGCTCAAACCGATAAAAAAATTGCTGCTGCTGAAGCACAAAGCTACCAATCTTCCATGTCTCTAGCCAGAGAAAAAGTAGCAATTGCCCGTCAACTTTTAGATCGGCGGCAGACAGAACTGGTAGCTTATAAAACCAAACAAACCCAATTGAAACCAATTTCAGGCTTAATGCAAGAGCGTCTCAAGCAGCTTGAAGCAGAAGCCATAGCGCATAAAAAACGCTTGGAAAGACTCAGACCACTAGAACAACAGGGAGCAGTTTCTCAAGATTTTATTTTTCAAGCCGAACAGGGTAAGCGACAAGTAGAACAGCAGCTTACTCAAAGTAAATTACAGGAAGAAACTAGTACTAAAGAACAGCTGTTTCAAGCCGAACAGTCACTGCGGGAACTGCAAGCAGGGATCGTGCAAAATCAGGGAGATCTTGCTTCGGCTATTAAAGAAGTAGAAAGACTTCAGGCAGAGATGATTCAAAAACAAGGAGAGTGGGAAAAAAATCAGCTTGAAGCCAAACAAAAAATTGCGCAATTTGAAGTTGATATTACTCAAATGAAAGCTACAATTGCCGAAACCAAGAATCAGCTAGCCAGTATTAAAACCAAGTTAGGTCAAAACTACCTAAAAGCTCCGATTAACGGCACTATTTTATCCCTCGATGTCAAAAATACGGGCAAAGTCGTTCAAGCAGGAGAAACTGTTGCCGAAATTGCGCCCTATGGTGAGCCATTAGTTCTTTCTGCCGTGTTGCCTAACAAAGATGCTGGTTTTGTAGAAGTAGGAATGCCAGCACAGGTTAAGTTCGATGCTTATTCCTATCAAGATTTTGGCGTAATTCCTGGCAGGGTAGTTTCAATTTCTGCCGATAGTAAATTGACCGAACAACAAGATGAAGTCTACCAGGTAAAAATTGCCCTTCAGCGTAATTACATTAAAGACCGCGATCGCGCAATTAAATTTAAACCAGGACAAACAGCAGAGGCTGATATTGTCATTCGCCGTCGTCGTTTGATAGACGTTTTCTTAGAGCCGATTAAGCGAATGGAGAAAGACGGTATCGACCTGTAAAAACAAAATTTAATTAACAGTATTTAACTAACAAAATTTAATTAATAGTGAGGAAAATTATGAATCAAAACTTTAATTATTCTAATTCCAACCTCGACAAAGTCATGACAACCGAACAATTCGATCGCGTGGTAGAAGCAATTATTTCAGGAAAATATTCCTGGGCATGCCTATTAATTCTGCGCTTTGCAGGATACAATCCGCTTCACTATATTCCCTATCGAACTTACAACCGCATCATGAAAGATAATCAGGATAATAAATCTCAGCAAAAATCTATCTCACCCAAAACTAAAGCTAAATCTGCTCATAAGCTTCAAGATCTTACCTACTTTGAAGAAGTAGACCGTCAATCAGTTGAAGTTATAGGTGGAGCTAGAGTTAATCTATTAGATTACTTTTGGCAATAATTTTGTGCTTGAAAAATTTGATGGCAGTAAAATAACAACCGATAACAATTAATTAATAAGTAAGGCAGCTATAGGCTGCTTTATTCAACTGAATTGGTTTGATTAAGTGATGTGGCTTAATAGAAATTCATAATTAATTTTATTACCTACTATCGTATTATATTTGTATGATGTAAAGTTATATGGCATCTCGTAAGCACAGATAATCAATTAGCGACCGCGAAGTTCAAGCCCTTTGGGCTCTATCGCCTTGGGTGGTACGTACAGCGTAATCGCGATTTATGGAGCGCAAACAGTGAATAATATAAAGAGGAACCTCCAAACTTTTTCCCACGATTGTGAAGATAAAATTTTGACTCTACCTTGGCTTCTAGAACCAGAACACCTGACACCTGAAAAAATTGAGGCAGTCAACTACTTAAGTAAAGAGGTAGAAATCCTTGATTTTCAACTGGGCGATTCGCTAATATCGTATCCAGAGCCGTCATCCAACTACGTTTCTGACGAACAAAACTCGCAATACTTTTTTTGGGTTTGTACGGGGAAAGTAAGATTACTGAGCTTTGATGCGGCAAAACAACGAGAAGTTTCTACACATCTACTTACAGAAGCAGACACCATAGGAGGGGACTCTCTCTGGTGTAAATTCTTCTTACCCTATAGAGCGATCGCAGCTAGTGAAGTTCGGGTTGCCAGGATTTCTCTAGCCAAACTCAAACGGTTTCTTAATAAGCTACCAGAACTTCAGTCCAAATGCCAGTCTGAAGCTAAAGAGCGTCAAAAACTTATTTTTCTTAAAACCCTAACGGAATTACGTTCCATATCCAGTCATCGTCTCAAAAGTCTATCACCATATTTAACAGAAAAACAAATTGTTGCTGGCAAATCTATAGCTAGCAATAGCGAAGATGCAGCCCGCTGCTGGCTGCGTAGCGGTCAAATTGAAGGCAGCAAGCTAAAAATAGGCAGTTCCTGGGGATATCCAGGTAAAACACCTCAGACTTGGAACGCAAAAACGGATTTGTGGATATATCAGGTAACTCAACAAAATTGGCAAGCTTTTGCCGAAATTGCTCCTGACTTGTTTGCTAGTTGGAAACAAGACGATAATCACAACAAATCTGTGTCTGTAAAAGAAAACGCGACTAGCATCGCCACTACATCTCAGTTAAGAACGTACAGTTCGCCAGTAGCATATAGAGCTAACTCTCCCCAACCCAAAGCAATTCCTCAAGAAGATCGCACCCCACAAATCGAATATCCCCAACCGCAGAAACATCGCCCTAGTTTGTGGCGCAATTATCCTTTTATCGAGCAGCAAAGCTCGTCTGACTGCGGCGCGACCTGCTTGGCAATGATTAGTCAGTACTGGGGCAAACGCTTTGGAATCAACTTTCTGCGCGAGTTAATTGGAACGGGGCGTGTCGGCGCTTCCCTCAAAAGTTTGGCTAAAGCCGCAGAAAGTTTGGGCTATCACGCTCGACCAGTAAGAGCTAGTTTGAGTCGGATAATCGAGCAAAAAAATCCCTGGATCGCTCACTGGGAAGGAGACCACTACATAGTTGTCTATAGGGTTAAAGGCGATCGCATTTTAGTTGCCGATCCCGCTAAAGGCAAATACCAGCTTTCACGTCAAGATTTTTTAGCTTTTTGGACGGGATATGCTCTGGTATTAGACCCTACAGAAAATTTGTATGAAGTACCAGAAGAAAAACGCTCTTTAGGCAGATTCCTTTATTTGTTGTGGCCCTATCGCTCTTTGGGACTGACAATTATTTTGGCATCGATTTTAATTCAACTTTTTGGTCTGGTTTCGCCTCTGTTTACCCAAATTATTCTCGACCAGGTTGTAGTTAACAGAAGTCAATCGACCCTAAACGTTTTTGTCATTGGACTGTTTTTGTTTGGCATACTTGGCATTGGCTTGTCTTCGATACGCAGTTACCTGCTAAGCTATTTGTCCAATCGCCTCGATCTCACCATGATTGGAGGCTTTATCAATCATGCTTTAAATTTACCACTCAAATTTTTTGAATCTCGTCGAGTTGGAGATATTATTACCAGAGTTCAGGAAAACCAAAAAATCCAAGCCTTTTTAATCGAAAAAATCATGTTGTCCTGGCTGGATTTTGTAACTGGCTTTGTCTATTTAGGGTTGATGCTCTATTACAATTGGCGATTAACTCTGCTGGTTTTGTTGTTGATCCCGCCAATTATAATTTTGACTTTAATTGCTACTCCTTTGCTGCGAAAAATCTCTCGCGAACAGTTTAATGCTACTGCCGATCAAAATTCTTCTTTAGTAGAAATGATGTCGGGAATATCGACAGTCAAAGCAGTAGCAGCAGAGCGCAACCTACGCTGGCGGTGGGAGGATCGTTTGACCAAGCAACTAAACGTAGACTTTAGAGGTGACAAACTAGCAATTAATCTCGGACTTCTCAACGGGCTGGTTAATTCTATTGGCGGAACTCTTCTACTGTGGTACGGTGCTAGTTTGGTAATTCAGGGCGAACTAAGTATAGGTCAATATGTGGCTTTTAATATGATGAAAGGCTATATAATCAGTCCAGTAATTACACTGGCAGATCTCTGGGACGAACTACAGGAAGTGTTAATCTCTGTAGAACGACTCAACGATGTCTTTGAAACTAAATCAGAAGAGCCGCCACAAAGTAACAAAATAATCTTACCCAAGCTACAGGGACATGTGAAGTTTGATAATGTCACTTTTCGCTATGACCTTGAAGAAGATAGCAACACCCTGCAAAATATTTCTTTTGAAGTAAGACCGGGACAAACTATTGCTATTGTCGGACGCAGCGGCTCGGGTAAAAGTACCTTAGTAAAATTACTTCAGGGCTTGTACCATCCTATAAGCGGTCAGGTTACGGTTGACGGACACGACATCAATCATGTTTCGCTGCAATCTTTGCGATCGCAATTAGGAGTCGTACCTCAAGATTGTTTTTTGTTTTCGGGAACTATTTTAGAAAATATCACCCTCTATCGGTCTGACTACAGCTTGGAGCAAGTTGTTGAAACTGCCAAACTAGCTGAAGCTAATGCCTTTATCCAGGCACTACCTTTAGGATATAGTACTAAAGTTGGCGAACACGGTGCCAATCTCTCTGGCGGACAAAGACAGCGTATTGCGATCGCTCGCGCCTTTTTAGGCGAACCGCCAATTTTGATTTTGGATGAGGCGACTAGTTCTTTAGATACGGAGTCAGAACGCCGCTTTCAAGAAAATCTCTCTCGTCTATCGCGAAACCGCACTACTTTTATTATTGCCCATCGTCTTTCTACAGTACGCAATGCCAATTTTATCTTAGTTTTAGATCGCGGCTTAATAGTCGAACAGGGAACACATAAAGAACTAATCGCCCAGCAAGGTCTTTACTATCAGCTAGCAAAACAGCAGCTAGATCTGTAAAAACATCAAAAATTGTTTATCTAGCATGGCTAACTTTAATAGCTCTATGTTCTTTTTGCTCTAAAGCTAATTTTAAATTCTGTCGGGCTTCTGTTGAGTCTACATTGAGGCAAACTTCTAGTTCGTAGCATTCAACCGCAATTTCTAGATCGCCTAGACTGCACGTATTTGCTGCCCAGATCGTAGCTAGCTGCTGCATAATGATGCCGTTATTCTATAGCTAGTTTTCTCTAAAGATGAAGGGCATTTGTCCCAATAACTTCTGCTTCGAGCGAAATAGGTTGAAGTTTTTTAGCTTGCTGATAACAGGCGATCGCTTCATCTAATTTATCCTGTTGCTGTAGAGCATAACCAAAATTGTTACAAAGTTTTTTACGAAAGCGCTAATACATTTATGCCTTGTTTTTAGCTGTCAGGTTATGCGTCTTACCAATTCTGACTTTTATAAACTTTTTCGCCAGACAATTGCGTGTAAATCAATTGGAATGACTATTAGTTTGTGTTTTTGCGGTGGTTTATTCTTTGCTCTATTTAATTCGCTAGTTTTTTTAGACGTTTAAAATTATACGATCGATAAAATAAAGATAGTTGCCAAATTGGCATTATGAGCTTAAGCGAGCTAAATATTCTTAGAATTACATATTGCATTGTAATTGCGATCGCGTATCAATGTATCGACAAACGCTAACCAAACTAATCTCAGATTGTTTTTTCACTAAGCAACATATAATCTAGTTCGCTATTTAGCCACTGTTTGAATAGTTCGTCGATAATTTCTTGTCTTCGTTCGGGGGTTAATTGAGCGGCAATATATTCTTCTATTAGAAACAAATGATATCCTCGCTCAGATTGAATGGGACCGATAATTTCTCCCACGGGAATGGGAGTTTTAAAAATTGCTGCTGCTATATCTGGTGCAAAATTCCAGCGATGAACTTTACCTTCATAGCCACAAACCTGCCTGCGTTTTGCATCAATATCGTAAAGATGCGCTGCCTGATAGAAGCTAATTTCTTCTTCTTCAATTTGATAAAAGAGTTCTTGAGCGAGTTTTTCGTAAGGAACTATTAATTGATAGAGATTAAATTGGTCATAATCTAAGCGATTCTGAGCGAAATATGCTACGGCTTGCTTATCAAATAAATGATGCGCTACTTTTTTAGCGAGCAGACGTTTGTTGATACTTACTTCCCATTCGTCTGGATCGAGTAGATTATCTTGTAACCAGGCAATGGTGTCAGATGCTTTTTCCAAACGCTTTGACATGCGAATTTGGTTTGCCTCAGCCTGAATTTCTTCTGGGGTAACGGCAATATTTTCTTGGCTGGCAACTCGTTCGACAATCTCTTGCTGCAAAATCTCGCAACATGTTTGGTTTAGCTTTAGTTCTTGTTTGAGATGTTGTTCGATTGCTATTGGCTCGATGTGTATCTTGTGAAATTGAACCATTTCAGATTCCTCTCTCTCCATATATAATCATGATCCTGTCTTCGAGCGACAAATAAGTGCCAAAATGGCAACATCTCGTATTTCGATCGGGTTAGATTATTTACATACAAAAGAAGTTTGCCTAAAGCAAGCTTTAAACAAAACAACAAACAAGCAAGAGGAATAAAGCAATGATTATTTCCGATTTACAATATATGGAAAATGTTAACGCTGCTGAAGTAACTGGTGGTGGTAAGAAGAAATATCCCAAATATTCTCCCAAAAAATATAAAATTAAACTAGCTACATTAAGCATCGCAGATGCTGATGCTAATGCAGCAGCCGTTGGTGATTTATCTATCGCTCTAACCAACACTTCCGCTGTTGCAGTTCCAGGTGGCGCTTCTTCTAGTTCTAGTTCTACAGCCGTATCTGCTACTTTCAAGAAGTATCACTAAACTAACTCGTTAGTAAAACTTATAAAAAAACACTTAGCTACCTAAACTATTAACTAGATAGTTTTGGCAGCTAAGTTCTATACATCGACAATACGTTTCTTGAGGTAATCAGACCATGTTAATACAAGACCTCGGCTTCATAGAAAAAGTCGATAATTCGCATTGCATCGCAGGAGGTGCTAAAGCCAAAGCTAAGGTTAAGCGCGTTCCTGGTGGTGTAGAAGCAAGTGGATTTGCTGAAGGAAAAGGCGATATAAACTATGCTAAAACTAAAACTGTAGCAACAGCATATCCCTTAGCAAAAGGTGGTGCCGCATCGGGAGCTGCATCTAATGTTAAATTAAAAGGGTTTAAGCCCATAATTGATGCTGATATAGCAATCGATGTAAAAGCCTTTATCTAATAAACCAGAACTAAATTTCAACTAGTTAAATGTGTAACTAAACATCCAAAAATTTCCAAAAAGGCATGGAAATTTTGGCTTGTTGATAGTTATGGTTTTTTTATTTTCAGCAAGTCTCATCTTGAAAAGGGCTAGCCTTGTTTAAGCAGGCAATAAACTTGGTTATAATTGCTACGATCGCTTTAGGTATAGCTTCATAGTGAAATTAAGTTTTCAAGTGGAAATTGCTGTTTAATTATGCTTCAACACATTTAATTAAAGTTTTCTTAGTTTATTATTTTCAGCATTTAACAAAATTTAAAATTCATCATCGAGCTACTAACAAAAAATACTCGATGGTGAATTTTTCTGGCTCGAATAAAGCCTAAATATCGCCCAAAAAAAATACTCACTTAAAGAGATTTTTGTAGCATACTGATAAGAAGAGTCGGTAAAAGTGAGTTAGAAAAATGCAATTAGAGCAAGCTGAAATAGTATTTCAAGAGACTGCTAACTTTGAACCCAAAACTGCTGAAGACTATTACAATTTGGGAACTATGCTGCAAGCTAGACAAGTCGAAGCAGCACAGGCAGCATACCAAAAGGCGATAAGCTTAGAACCAAAACATGCCGAGGCTCATAACAATTTAGGAACGATATTACAGGAAAAAGGTGAAATAGAGGCAGCAATAGCATCGTATCGAACCGCTATTAGCTTGCAGCCCGAATATGCTGAAGCCTATTATAATCTGGGAACTGCACTCAAAGAGCAAGGACAAATAGAGGCAGCACTGACAGCATATCAAAAGGCACTAGACCTAAAACCCGATTATCATTTCGCCAAAGTAGGTATAGCAATTGCCCAGCTACCCGTTATTTATTCAAGTAGCAAAGAAATCGAACGAAGACGCAGCAATTATCGGCAGCATCTTCAAAATTTAGCCAATTATTATCAATTAACTGACGATAGAGAGCGAGCCGAAGCTGCTGCTACTGTTGGTTTTCGACAACCTTTTTATTTGGCTTATCAAGGCTTAAACGATCGCGACTTGCAGCAAACCTACGGCTCGATGATTCATCAATTAATGACGAGTCGTTATCCTCAGTGGGGACAACCCCTATCTATACCCAAACTAGCAGCATCTCAAAGGATTCGTATTGGTTTTGTTTCTGGCTTTTTCAATCATCATTCCGTATGGAAAATTCCCCTACAGGGATGGATAGAAAACTTAGACCGCAGCGAATTCGAGCTATTTGGTTACTATACTGGCAGCAGGCGCGATCGCGTGACGACAAGAGCAGCAAAAGCTTTCGATCGATTTGAGGCAGATTTTTTATCTGTCGCTCAGTGGGCAGAACAGATCGTCAAAGATAAATTACAGGTTCTGGTATTTCCCGAATTCGGCATGGATCCAATTGCCGCTCAACTGGGGTGTCTGCGATTGGCTCCCGTACAAATTGCTTTTGGCGGACATCCCGAAACTAGTGGCTTGCCAACTATTGACTATCACTTAACTAGCAATTTAATGGAGCCAGCCAATGCTCGGGAACACTACACCGAGCAGCTAATCAGACTGCCCAATCTGGCTGTATGCTACCAACCCCTTCCCATTCAACCCGAAGCAATTGATAGAGCAGACATCGGTATTGCAGAAAATGAAATCATGTTTTGGTGCTGTCAATCGTTATTCAAATATCTACCGCAGCACGATGATGTTTTTCCGCGAATTGCCAAAGAGTTAACCGACTGCAAATTTGTATTTATCGCTCACGAAAGTGAGTTTGCCACTAATGTATTTCGTCAGCGATTAGTTCGTGCTTTTCAAGAGTTCGAGCTTGCCTGTGAAGACTACTGCCTATTTTTACCCCGATTGAATTCCTATGCTTTTGCAGGTATTACTGCCATTGCCGATGTATTCTTAGACAATATTGGCTGGTCGGGAAATAACACGACTATGGAATCAACTGTCTTCGATTTACCTATAGTTACCCTACCAGGCGATTTAATGCGCGGTCGTCATACTATGGCGATCCTGAAAAGAATGGGTATCGAAGAGACAATTGCCAACAGTAAGAAAGAATACATTGAGATTGCGGTGCGTCTCGGTAAAGATGCTAGCTATCGGCAGTATATCTCTCAAAAAATCGCGCTTAACAAACACAAGCTTTATGATGACTTAAAGCCAGTAAGAGCCTTAGAGGATTTTTTACTCAGTCTGTTTGACAAACCCAGATACAGCAACAAAAAAATAGCTAAAGCCTTTCAATTAGCGGTTCGACATCACCAAGCAAATCGGCTTGAGGCAGCGCAGCAACAATACATTAAAGTTTTAGAAGCACAACCAGAACATGCCGATGCCTTGTATGGTTTGGGAATTTTGGCACAGCAAATTGGCGAGTCTGAAGCAGCAGAGCAGTATTTAAAAGCTGCGGTTAAACTGCGATCGCAATTTCTCAAAGCCTGGTTTAGCTTGGGCAATGTGTGCCAAAGTCGAGGTCAACTTACAACAGCAGAACAGGCTTATCGGCAAGCTCTAAATCTGCAAAACAACTCCGCACCTATTTGTAACAATTTAGGCTATGTTTTACAACAGCAGAATAAATGGCAAGAAGCAGCCTACTACTACAAAAAAGCCTTAGAAATTCAGCCCAACTGTACTGAAGCTGATGTCAATTTGGGTAACGCTCTGTTTGCTCAAGGACAGCTATCACCAGAACAGCAAGTCCACTATGCAGACCTAAACTTTAAACTCGGTTTGAGTCGCCAGCAAGTTGGAGACTGGCATACTGCTGTCATTTACTATCAACAAGCAGTTTCTATGCAGCCCGATTTAGTAGATGCTCGCTACCATTTGGGTTTAGTACTGCAACACCAAAGAAAGTTAGTAAAAGCAACTGCTGCTTATCAGGAAGTTATCCGCTTAAATCCCGAGTACGAGCTAGCTTATTATAGTCTGGGCGAAACATATCAAGACCTCGGCAATTTGTCTCAAGCAACTGCAACTTTTAGACAGGGATTAAAACTGATTAATTCTGACTACGCTTTGGCGATAGAGTCTCATCAGCATGAAGCTACATTTGCCGAGAATTTTACTATTCCTCAAATCCCTCAAGGCGAAGTAACTATTGGTGCATATCAGTTTCCAGTAATTCCCAAGGTACCAGTTTCCGAAGAAAAGCGACCTTTTTGGAGTGTTGTAATTCCAGTAGTAAACCGCCCCGAATATTTTCCCGAATGTCTGGCTAGCGTTCTAGCTCAGTGGACACAAGAAGATATGGAGATTATTGTTTTAGATAATGGTAGCGAACCACCGCAGTGGGAAATTCCCAGTGAGCTAGGTAAAGGAATTGTTCGTTACTATCGATTTCCCAAAACTGTAAGCCTACAGGAAAATTGGAATACTGCTGTATCTCTATGTCGGGGTCAGTGGATTCATCTGCTGCATCACGATGACTATGTTCTCCCCGAATTCTACGAGCGATTACAAGCAAGTTTATCAACCTGTTCGGAATCAGTTGGAGCAGCTTTTACCGCTCATCAAATAATAAATGAAAAGCGTCAAATCCTTTATACAGAAAGACACGAGCTAGAAAACTATCGCGGCATCGTTCGAGATTGGATACGACAGATTGGTGTCGTGAATACAACTAGTCCTCCATCAATAGTAATTAAGAGAGCCGCCTATGAAAAGCTGGGGGGCTATAAACTCGATATTCTCTATACTTGTGACTGGGAATTGTATAAACGTATTGCTTCTGTTTATGATTGGTGGTACGAACCAGAAGTTTTAGCTCATTATCGTCAGCAGCATAATAGTATCACCATTGCTGAAAATACCAACGGTGCTTCGGGATACGATCATCTTCGGGCTATTGAAATTTCTGAAAGCTACTTACCAGAAGAATATCGTGCAGAAATTACGGCAAAATCGCGTCAAAATTATTTTTATTGGTGTTTGGAAAGAGCGAAAATACCGTTAGATGCAGGCAATTGGAATGGAGCATTGCAACTAATCGAAGCTGCGATGCAAATAAATCATTCTGCCGAGGCTGTTGCCGCTCTTTCTACTTGGTTGCAAAACGAACGAGCAGTGTTCCTGGCAGATAAGCTAGCTTTGGCGAATATAGAGTGGTTTAAAAATAAACAAAATGCTGGATAATTATTTTATCTAGAAGCCAACACGACCCCACAGTAGTAATAGTAGTAATTTATTAACTATAGAGGTTCTAAAAATGTTGATAGCCGATCTCTCATATCTCGAACAGATTACAGACAAAAAGACAATTTTAGGTGGTAATTCCGTGTTAGACATTACTGCTAATGCATCTGCCACTGGCGATAATAGTTATACTTTGACTGAGACAGATGTTATTCTCAAAAACAAGAGCAAAAAAACTATGGCTAAGGGCAAAGGAACGGCGTTAGCAATCGGCGAAGATCCTTATGCAAGTGTTGGTGTTTATTACGCAGGCTTCGATCGAGTAAAAGTAAAAACTAAATCTAAAGAAAAAGATAACTACGCTTTTACAGTCGTAAAGGCAAAAGCAAAATAGCAGTTAAAAATTTTCTTTTGTAGTTCGGACTATAGTTTTTGCAGCAAAATGGCAACAGAAAGAACGAGCTATTTTTGCTCCTTCTAAATTTGTTCGGGTTAAAACTATCCGATTTTACAATCGACTTCTAATTACGGTTCCGATTGAGAGATTGGGAGGAAAAAATCTTATGTCCGAAGCAACAGAAGCCGAAATGCTTAAGCTTGCAGAGCAACATATAAAAGATAATCGCCTTGATGAGGCAGGGCAAATTTATCGACAAATTCTCGACCGTCAGCCTGAAACTTGTGAGGCTCTTTACGGACTGGGACTGATAGCTCAAAAAATTGAAAATTTCTCAACCGCAGAGCAAATATTTCGCCAGGCTCTGAGCATTCAACCCAACTCTCTTAAAATATTGTTTAGTTTGGGCAATCTTTATTACGCTGTAACTAATTTACCAAAAGCCGAAGCGTGCTACTCTAAAATTTTAGAACTTCAACCTAATTTAGTCGCCGTATACAATAACTTAGGTTACGTCCGTCAACTGCAAGGTAAAGTAGCAGAAGCTATTGCTTGCTATCAACAAGCTTTGAGTATTCAACCCAACTGTATAGAAGCAGAAGTTAATTTGTCTGGTTTACTTCATCTCCAAGATGAACTATCGCTAGATGAACGAGCATACTATGCCGCAAAAAGTAACAAACTAGGTTTGACTCGAAAAGCCGCAGGAGAACCTAAGACTGCTATAGCTTATTATCAACAGGCGATCGCTTTACAGCCAGATCTAGCTATCGCCCATTACAATTTGGCGGTAGTACTACAAGAACGAGGTAAGCTAGAAGAAGCGATCGCCTGCTATGAAAAGGTTTTAGAGTACGAGCCTGAAGCAGCAAATATACATTACGCGATTGGCAATTTACTGCAACAACAAGATAGAGGCAAGGCAGCGAGCGATTGCTATCAACAAGCCATGAAGGTTAGGTTCTCTAGTCTCGAAATTATTCGACATTCGCCTTATGACAATATTTACTATTGTTGTACCCAAAAAACAGCGAGTCAATGGTTTAGATCTATCTTCGACGACCCAACTTTCTATAAGTATACTGGTTTGGTAACTCATCCTTACGTTCAGTTGGGACTGCGGTATGCTTCATTCGATCGAGCTTTGCCTGATAAAACAATTGGCACCCATTTATATATAGACTATCCAACTTATTCGGGTATTGCCAAACCAGCAAATTATAAAACATTTTTTGTGTTGAGAGATCCTAGAGATGCCGTTATTTCCTGGTATTTTTCCGCTAAATATTCACATTTATTAATCAGCGTCATCCCTAAATTACGCCAAGATCTTGAAAAACTAGACTTTAGTGATGGTTTGAGATATATTATCGATCGCTTAGAGGAGTTTGGCTACTTTGAGACTCAAAGGTCTTGGATGAATATTGACGAGGATGAAAATAAGATCGCTATTTTCCGTTATGAGGATTTGGTCAGCAGCAATTATTCTTTTCTGAAAAAACTGTTTAGCTATTTAAAAATTGCAATGCCAGAAGAGGAACTGCGAACTCTGTGGGAAAGAAATAAATTTGAAAAATTAACCAGAGGACGCAAACATGGCGAAGAAGATATTAACAGCCACTATCGCAAAGGAATAGTAGGTGATTGGAAAAATTATTTCGATAGTTCTACCCTCAATTACTTTCAGCAAGTAACGGGAAACTTAGTAGAAGTGTTAGGCTATTCAGATTCAACAACGAACAATGAACAATGAGCAATGAGCAATGAGCAATGAACACTACAAACGATAAATGTTAAATGCTTAATGTTTAATGATATGATTAAATGTCTCAGTTAGATAAAATCGCTCTGCGTCGCGATTTGTTAACAAAACGGCGAGCGCTTTCAATAGAAGAATGGCAACAAAAAAGTCTGGCTATATGCGATCGCCTGCAAGCTTGGTCTTTATTTACCGAAGCTAACACGGTTTTGGCATACTTCAGTTTTCGGCAAGAACCCAATTTGGAGTTGCTATTTAGTACTCCTAAAAGATGGGGTTTCCCGCGCTGCGAGCAAGCTTCTTTAATATGGCACTGGTGGCAACCTGGAGAAACCCTATTCAAGGGTAAATACGGTATTCAAGAACCGTTAATTGACGCGCCTCTAGTCGAACCTTCAGAGGTAGATTTAATTTTAGTTCCCACTGTAGCTTGCGATCGCCAAGGATATCGTTTGGGTTACGGTGGCGGGTTTTACGATCGCCTGTTAAGTTCTCCTCAATGGTCGCAGATCCCTACAATTGGCATTGTCTACGATTTTGCTTATTTACCCCAGTTACCTATAGAACCCTGGGATATTCGACTAGATTATATTTGCACCGAGACGATTATCGAACGGAGCGATCGCTAGAACGCTCGCTCTTAAAAACAACGCCACTAATAGCCGAGAATAAGATCCAACCGATAGTATTTACTCTCAGGTCGAATATCGTAACATCAAACAAATTAAACAAAATAATACCTGAAAATGCCACCATGTAGGTAAACAAGATCGAATGTTCGCCGCTAACTATAGTTTTTTTGGGTTCTTTTAACAACCATATTGCTTTTGCCATTACCCAACCGACAATCGATAGCAACAACAAAGTCCCAACTATCCCCGTTTCTGTCGCCAGCATCAACGGCAAACTATGAGGATGCCCAAACCAAACATTCATCTTAGCTTCGTAGAGAGGGGTAAAGTTACGCAAACCCCAGCCAATTACAGGACGTTCTTTAATCAAATTCCAGCAAAACCGCCACTGAGTCAGACGTAAAGTTTCTACGGGGCGATCTGGATACATGCGATCTGAAAGTCTCGCCCAAATAAATACAGGAACGATTTTACGCCACCATATTCCACCCCAATTGGGAACAAAAGCCGCCCAACAAATGACAGTTACTATAGCAGCTATCGAGCCAACCAACCACCGCCAGCCAGCATACATAGCAAAGGCGATCGCGCTAAAAAAAGCTATTCCCCAGGCATTACGAGAGCTAGTTAGTACTAAGCCAACGCTATTAATAAGTAAGATCGCCGTCAGTGCAAATAAGATCCAGCCAGATCTAGAAGTTCTTTTCGATCGCCACCGCTGCCAGGTTTCCAGCCACAGTCCCAAACAGAGAGTAAAAGCGGTCGTTAGATAAACGGCTAAAAAATTAGCATAAATAAACACCGATGACATTCTTCCTGCTGGTTCCCCTACAGCAACCAAACCCCAGCCAAAAATAGTCTGCCACCAGGAAGGAGTCTGCCAGCCAAGATATAGTTGTCCCAAACCTAAAATAACTATTGCTGGAGAAGGAATAACTAGCAATCTAGCTAACTGTCTTAACTGGTGCGATCTCTTTATCAATACGTTTAAAGCTGCAAATAAGGCAAAAAAAGGTAAAAAGTTTGCCAAACCCAGCCAAGATTCCAGAGGACGATAAGCAAAGAGCGAACAAACAATCAGCCAGATACTTAAAACTGCCAATCCCCAATTGAGTGGAAACCTAATTATTTGACGATAGCGCGATCGCCAAACCCAAACCAAAACTACCGCTAATCCTACCTCTCCCAAAGCAGGAAACAACGGCAACGCTAAAACGCTAAACTGCAAACATCTCCAAACCCAATCTAATTTTGGTCGTCTATTATTCACTAACTAAAAAGCGATCGCCTTAATTCTACAAAAGATGAACTAGATTTTATAGTTTTTGTGCGAATAATATTCAGTATGTTAGAAAAGTTAAAAGGTCGATTGAGTTTACGCTATTTAGCCTATGAAAAAAACTAAAATTGGTAAATTAACTTTTTTAGAAAACAATGACAGCATAGAAATTATAATTCCACCAGCAAGGTTTAATAACTATATGACAATTGTTTTAATTGTTATGAACCTTATTCTTTTATTTCCCCTGTCTGCGATCGCTTATGGAATTTATTCTACTGAGCCTATATACACAATTATTTTAGTTTTCTTTTTGTTTCCCTGGCTTGGTGGTGTTGTATTTGCTAACTTTTTTTGGAAAGAGTTATTTTTTAATTCTACTCGTATAAATGTCAATAACGAACAAATTTGTATTTCTCGTACTTTAGATAAACAAGCCAATTCTTTGTTGCTACACACAGAAGAAGTTAATAGCTTGAAAATATTGAAAGTTCATACAGATTCACCAGCTTGTTTTCCAACTATCTTATTTTTGGTTTCCGATATAGAATACGATCTTAGAGTTTTTACGTCATTTAGATTGGATGATGAAGAAATTGTTTTAATAGCAAATAAACTTAATAAATATCTCAAAACAGAGATCGTAGAATAATTTATTTGCGGAGAAATATTTATTTTGTATCTTTATTACCTAATTAATAATTGCATTTACTTCAATAGCAACATCGGGAAATGCTAGAGAATAAATTATTCCCGTATTTAAAGTCGATCTTGAAGCGTATTCGGTTTCTTGTGGTTCTCTAAATACAATTAGCTGTCTTTTTTTTAGATTTATCACCCAGTATTCTTTAATCCCTACCTCTGCATAAATTTTGGTTTTTATATTCAAGTCTTTTTCCAAACTAGAGTTGGCATATTCTATTAACCAAAAAATATTTTTGGGATAGGGATGATGAGCTAAATATTCTCGTCCTAACTTTTGAACGACTGCAATATCTGGTTCGGGTTCGCTGCTGTCGGGAAGTGTAATTGGTTTGCCAGAGCGAATTGTAACGCGATTACCAAGTAAACCTCTTAAATAATCTTCTGCTTCACTACTAAAATATGCGTGGGCTTCCCCTTCAGGCGACATTTCAACGATCTCCCCTTTTAGTAATTCCACGCGGCGATTGTCTAGTAAACCCGTCTCAATCATGTGGTGGTATTCGTCTATAGTCCATTTAGCTAATGTTAAAGACATCTGGTTTGAGCATCTTAATAAGACAGTAATGAATTTTAAGTAACTATTAAAACTAATTTACCTACAAGATTCTTAAGCCGTTGCCCAATATTCGCCGCGAGTCAAGCGTATTTGCGCCAGGGTGAAAATAATCGGAATTACGCGACTATAATTAGTAGCGATCGCCTTCCAGCCCAAATCGGCAACAAAGTAGCCCCACATTATCGGACCAATCAGACCAAACACACTTCTAGTCACCCCGTAACGCGCTGCATTCACCGCCATACCTCGTTTTGCTGTCTGCAAGGCTAACTGACTTTGCAGTCCTGCAACCGCTACCGTTCCCCCTTTAATTAATGCTGCTTTAGCGGTTTGGTAGGTAGCAAAATGGATGGCAAACTGCTGGGCAATGTGTTTTAACAGCCAAGTTTTAAGTAGAGAATTGACGGCAAAAATACTGCTGCCCTTAAGCAAAATCTTGAGGGGATCGTGCTGTAGCTGAACGGGTAAAGCTTCAGGTGGATTGGCTGTCGCCAAAGATGTACCAATTTTTTGTTGTAGAGACAATTGTTCCTCAGCAGGTAGTTTATCCCAAGCTTTACTTACCAAATGCAAAAATATTTCCGCTTCAATATTGGTAGTATTCATCTGCTGAGAATAGGGAATCTTGAGATAATGACAAACCTGGATCAGTATTTGTCGATAAGACAATTCTTGAGTTCGGTTTCGCAATACAGTAAAACCATCGGCAGCAAGATAGCGAAATCGCCGATCTAATGAAGTGAGCCAAGAATCCCAATCTTGACTTTGAACGTAAATAGGTTCGGGCGTTTGCCAATAATCTAAAGGATTAAAGCGACGACGAAACAGAATCTGGGTGATCTGCTGCAATTCTTCTTCTGTAGCCAATTCCAGTACTGAATTTAGTTCGTCCAATGTTGTTGCCTCCACAACATCACGTTATGCTACGGATTTATATCTGATGTCAATACTTTATAATAACTCTTTTAAAAAAATTGGAATAGATCGAGAACTGGCAAACAAACGTTATAAAAATAACTCAAATCCTACACCAACTCCGATAAAAATGGTGGTGAGGAAATAAGCTATGGTTAACAGGCTATCTCCCTCAAACAAATGTTGCCGCAAACAATAGCTTAAATTAAATATTTCGGCGATCGCAATTGCGGTTGAAATCGCTACTGCTGGTTGTTTGCCTAGTACGATCGCGGCAATAATTACTAACAACACTGGTATGGCAACGGCTATAGTTATAGCCGATCTGCTCGTCGTTTCCTCAGTAGCGGCAATGGTAGTAGCGGCTAACTCGATCGCGGTAATTACTACCACTGAGAGTAAAAAAATTGCCAAATTAACGGTAGTGCGATCGAGATGATGGAGGGCAAAATTAACCGCAGCAACGCCAAAGGCACTCAAACCTGCCAGAGTAAACGTACCTAAGACAGCTTTTTTTGTAGGACGGTTAAGAGAAAAAGTAGGTTTAGTAGCTAGCAATAGGCGATCTAAATTGACTTTGACAATACTACTATTTTCACTTGGCTGTAGCGCGATCGCTTCTAAAGCGGCTTTAGCTGTAGCTGCATCTGCAAAGCGTTTGTTAGCCTGTGGCTGCACCATTTTGTCCAGCCAGCTTACAAATTGACGGTTTAAGGGAGGTAAATGAGATTTAAACTGAAGCTGATAGGGATTATCTTCACTAGCTAGTTCGCTAATCTCCCAACTTTTTTTTCCTGTTAGCAAACAAATAGCTGTAACACCTAAACTATAAAGATCTGAAGCGGTAGTAGGCTTAGATATTTGCTCTGGGGGCATAAATCCTGGTGTTCCTCTGAGGATGCTGCTTACAGAAGCTTCTTTATCACCCAAGCTAGCAAAGCCAAAGTCAACCAAATAGACGTGTAGGCGATTGCCGATTAAAATGTTTTCTGGTTTGAGATCGCGATGAAATACGGAGGGATTTTGCTGCTGGAGATAAATTAAAATATCTAAAATTTGCAATAAAACCTGCTTGGTTTCTTCTAAGTTTAACTGTCGAAAATCACTTAAGTTTGGTGCGTCTATATATTCTTGAATTAAACAAAAACCATTATCGGTTTCCAAACTATCGATAAACTTAGGAATACCAGAATGTTCTAATTTTGAGAGCAGTTCTATTTCACGTTCGTATGCTCGATAACCAGACCAAGTCGAATCAGCCGTTGCAAAGCAAAACTGTTTGATAGCTACCAGTTCTTCTGTAGCCAAATTGGTAGCTTTCCAAGTAATACGTCCTCCCTCTCGATTATTTCCTAATTCACTTTCAATGCGATATTGATGTTCGCTTAGGTCGAGAAGATTAGTTACCATAGTTAATTTCTAATTCGCGATTGAGGTCTGTTAATTTGATAACCACTATTATGTATATCTCTAAGGTATCTTAGAAAACTAAGATCTAATGCAATAGTGAAATTTTATGCGGCTATTGAATAAAATCGCCCAAACAATATTAATAAACTCCACAATTAAGAATTATCTTTCAACCTCTAAAATTGCTCTAATGTCGATATATACTTACTAGCAAATTCAACTCAGGCAGAATAAATCCGATTAAATCTACAGATAATGACAAATTTTAATATTTTTGCTCAAAAAACTAGTTCTTTTCTGTTAGCAGGAGCTTTACTATTTACTTTAGGTGCCTGTGGCGGTGAAGAGAATACTGCTAACAATGGTGAAGGTGAAGCTGCTGGTGGTAATAGTATTTTGAGTACGGTTAGCGGACGAGGAAACTTAGTCTGCGGCGTAAACGGTCAGCTTCCAGGCTTTAGTTTTGTTAACGAAAATGGTGAATATTCTGGTTTAGATGTCGATCTTTGTCGGGCAGTGGCAGCAGCCTTATTTGACGATCCGACAATGGTAGAATTTCGCGATCTTAGCGCCCAAGAGCGTTTTACTGCCGTACAGTCTGGTGAAGTAGACTTGCTCAGTCGCAATACTACCTGGACTCTAAGCCGCGATACTTCGGTAGGAATGGAATTTGCTCCTACTACTTTTTATGACGGGCAAGGATTATTAGTCTCTCAAGGTAGCGGCGTTCGAGAATTAGCAGACTTGGAAGGAAAATCAGTTTGCGTGTTGTCGGGAACCACTAACGAACAAAATTTGGCAGATAGAATGCGTAAGCTTGGGGTTAACTACACTCCAGTAGTTTTTGAAGATGTCGATGCCCTTTATGCAGCTTACGAACAAGGACGCTGTGGGGTAGCTACCAGCGATCGCTCGCAACTTACGGCTCGTCGGGCAATTTTAGCCAACCCAGACGAACACGAAGTTTTAGGTGTGGTTTTATCGAAAGAACCTTTAGGACCTTTGGTCGCTGATGGTGATGCTCGCTGGTTTGATGCGGTCAAGTGGATTACCTACGCGATGATTGAAGCTGAGGAACTGGGTATTAATTCGCAAAATATTAACGATTACGCCGAAACTGAAGATCCTGAAATTAGACGCTTTCTCGGTCAAGAAGGCAACTTGGGTGAAGATATGGGACTACCCAATGATTTTGCTGCTAGAGTTGTCCGACATGTAGGCAATTACGGGGAAGTTTACGATCGCAACATCGGTCAGCCTTTTGAATTAGAGAGAGGGCTTAATGATTTGTGGACTAACGGCGGCTTGATGTATTCTCCCCCATTCCGCTAGGAAAGACTGCCGATGACAGCAAAAAAAATTCCCTTTTGGCGCGATCGCCAGATAATTCAAATTGCAGGACAAATTTTAGTTCTAGTATTGGTTATTGCGGCGATCGCCTATTTGGGCAACAATCTAGTCAATAGTTTTCAAAGACTCAATCTTACCTTTGGGTTTGGCTTTCTCTCCCGTTCCGCTTCTTTTGGCATTGGCAACCCGCCCATTAGCTACAGTCCTACCGATCCCTATACCCGTGCGATTTTAGTCGGACTGATTAATTCGCTGATAGTTATGTTTTTTGGCATTATTATCGCCTTGCTATTAGGAATTACTATCGGAATCGGCAGATTGTCCGATAACTGGCTCGTGCGTCAGCTAGCTACTGTTTATGTCGAAACTCTCCGCAATACGCCTTTACTGTTACAACTATTTTTCTGGTATTTTGCCGTTTTTCTAAGGCTGCCAAGAATAGAACGTCCCGTAGTATTTGGCAACATAATATTTCTGACCAATCGCGGGCTAGATCTACCTTGGTTGGCAGCAACTGCTCGAACTTGGCTGGCAGTTGGCGCGATCGCCCTGGGGATTATCTCAGCCATACTTTTTTGGCGTAGGGGGATAAAAGCTGTCGAAGCTGGGGTATCGGCTGCCAAATGGTGGTGGTTGATAGCAATTGCTGCGATCGCTACCGTGTTAGTTTTCTGGTTTGGTATTGACTGGCTAATACCTCAATTTACAGGAAATTCAATTACAGGAGGCATTAGCCTCTCGCCAGAGTTAGCTACCTTGCTAATTGGCTTGAGTATTTATACTGCTGCATTTATTGCCGAAGTAGTGAGAGCGGGCATTCAATCAGTTAACAAAGGTCAGTGGGAAGCAGCGAGAGCTTTAGGTTTAAAACCTAATCTGGTCATGCAGTTAGTCGTATTTCCTCAGGCTTTGAGATTGATGATTCCGCCTTTAACTAGCGAATTTCTCAATTTGGCTAAAAACTCCAGTCTGGCGATCGCTATAGGCTATAACGATATTTATGCAATTTCTAACACCATCGCCAATCAAACAGGCAAAGCTGTAGAAATGTTGCTAATTGTTATGGTTACTTACCTCACAATTAACCTGATTATTTCCGCCATCATGAATCGGTTCAATCGTGCCGTTCAACTAAAAGAAAGATGAACGAGGCAAACATACAGGGGTAGTGCGATCGATTGCAATAAGTAAAGCTTTAAGTAGCACCCAACAAGCCGCACTGCTAACTTGCTTCTTTGCTTCTTTTAAGCTATCAATGCTTCCATAACTTGTTTAAAACTCACGATTGAGTACAACTTAAAATTCAATCGGTAACATACGGAGAAGTTGTTTATTTAACCCCCGATCTATACAGTAGTTAGTAATATTAATTAGTACAGTTTTATCTCAATCGCTTTACTGTTATCTTTTAATTTTTATTTGTGTTCGACAGACAGTTTTTAGGGCGACCGCTTTTTTTTTGTTTATTAGAAAATAATAAGCACGGTCGTAAATATTATACAATCTACCGTGACTATTTTTCTTAAATATTGTTGTTTTTCTTATTTAACTTGTGAAATATTGTTGGCAATAAGCAGTGATTGAAAAAACCTGGTAAATCAACGAATAGAAGCGGCAACAACGGCAGCATACAAATAAAGTGATTTAAATTTTTGCTTGGTGTCTAGTTAGAATAGTCCAAAAAAATTAAGTTTTAAAATTTCTTTAGTGATAATGCGGTAAGATCTAAAAATTTATCAATTAGGTTTTCTAAAATGTATTATTTAAACTTAACTATTGAAATCTATCTTTAGTAATTGCAGAACGTATCATGTAAAAACTATTAATTGTAATTATTTTAAATATTTATTTAGTTGCTATTAAACCCCTAATATGAGATTCTTTATTTATTAGGCCTTTTGTATGAATAAATAAAAAAGAGATTGTCTTTAAATTCTCAACACTGTGTTAGTGCAGGTTCTAATTTAGGAAACCTTTAAAGTTTAAGAGATGTCTTGAGTTTTAGTGGTGTATAAACGTTTGAACCGTAATGACGACACAGAGAGATAGTGCAGTTTAAAGCGAATGGGATGCCGAGTTTATTTTGGCATACCCAAAGCTAGCCATGACTGGCGACATAAATGCCTGCGGATCGGAAACCTCTGTAGGCTTTCTAGCTCAATCGAAGCTTTGATAGTTTTATTAATTGAATAGCGACTAGCGACTGTCAGATCTTTTACAAGTTATATCCCTTTGCACTATTACCAAGATAATTATCTAGTGATTCGTGCAAGAAGCCTATTAAAATTTCTGATGTTTTAATTTTAATGATGAAAGTTTTCAAAATCGCCCGAAAAGCCGTATCTTTAACTCTTGCTGTACCTTCGGTATTTATTTTAGTAGCTTTTTCTGCGTCGAGTTTAGCTCAGGAAGATGCTCCCGAATGGTCCTATAGTGGTGCTAATAATCCAACTAAACCGCATCTACTTTGAAAACCGTAGTTTTTCTTCTTCTGGATCGAGGTGTTTTTTAACCCACAAGCGATCGCTTAAAAACAGTGGAGTAGTATTAATTAGATGCTGAAAATCAGCAACAGCAGAAATTAACTCTTGTTGTTGGTCATAACAAACATGATAAGTTATGTCTTCTCTGAGCCATTGCCAAAGATGTTCGACAGGCATAAAATCTGGGCTATAGCCAGGTAATTGTAGAAGATGGATGTCCATTGCTGATGCTGCCTCGGTGACCACTTTAGCACGATGATATGGTGCGCCATCCCAAACCACAGTTATTTGTTGCTGGGGAAATTCGACTCGCAACTTTTTGAGAACATCAATGGTATTAATTTTCTCTGCTTTCTCATAAGGAAAAATTCTGGTTTGCGCCTGATTATAGAGGTAAACACCATAAAAAGAGACTTTCTTTCTTCCAGGAGAACTAGAGCTGACCCAAAACCTTTCTCCCCGAATTGACCAACCGTAACCTTCATCGGTATCTAAATGTATATGGGCTTCATCAATATAGATAATTAATCGCTTTTGATGAAGTGCATCCTCTAATAATTCAGTAATTTGTTCGACAAATTCAGCTCTTTTGGCGGTATTGCCTTTATTAAGCAACTTCTTCGCTTTCTTCCAGGAAAAACCCATCTGCTTAAGAGTTTTTCTGACTGTCTCTCGACAACAATTTATCTTCCACTTCTGTTTCAGCCAGTGGACGAATCTTTTTAACGTCCAACGTGGAAACCCTTGAGATTTCCTCCCTCTTTCTTGTGGTGCTAATGCTGACCTTAAAAGAGCTTTCTGGATTTGATTCCCTAAATCTTTTCGCACCGTTTCGGAAAAAAAGGGTTTCTTCCTCCCGTTCTTTGATACTCGACGGCTTTGAGACCTTCTTGATTATAACGATGCACCCATTCCATTACTGTTTGGGGATTTCTTCGGGTTTGTTCCCCTACCTTTGTAGCACTTTTCCCTTCACTAATTTCATACAATGCCATCAGTCTCTCTCTTGTTCGAGGATGTTTGGCAGCCAATGCCTCTGTTCTTAATAACTCTTTGCTTTGATTCCAACGAGCGTAATCTACTTTTAACATCAAATCGATCTTATTTTTCTTCTCTTAATCAGCCTATTTGATTTTGAGCCAAAACTCCAGTTTTCAAACTGGACGGGGTTTAAGTGGGATAACTTGAGTAATGAGTTTGCTCAATGTGAAATGGGAAGAGATCAATCTCCTGTAAATATTGAAGATGCTGCTAATGGCAAACCAGCAGAAATAAAATTTAACTATAATCCAGTTCCGTTAGATGTGGAAAATACTGGTAGCACTGTTCAAGTTAACTACGAACCAGGTAGTACTGTTACTATCGATGGAGAAGAATACGAACTAGTACAGTTTCATTTTCATACGCCTAGCGAGCATGTTATCTCAGGAGAGGCTTCTGCGATGGAATTACACTTAGTTCATAGTAATGAGTCAGAGGAGTTAGCAGTTGTTGGCGTTATGTTGGAACCAGGAACAGCACATCCTTTAATTGATACAGTTTGGGAAAATATACCTCAAGAAGAAGGAAATAATATGGTCGAGGGCGTGACAATTAATGCTGCCGACCTATTACCCGAAGATCAAACTTATTTTAGTTATGCAGGTTCGCTCACTACGCCACCTTGTAGTGAAAACGTAAAGTGGAACGTGTTAGTAGAAAAAACTCAAGTTTCGGAAGAGCAAATTGCTGCGTTTGAAAACTTATTTCCAGTAAATGCTCGTCCAATTCAAGCTACTAATGGAAGAGTTATTGAATTACACAAAGAATAATCTGTAGTTGATTCAAACGAAATCTTGTTTGATGTTTGTTAAAACGTTTTAAGCTGACGTTTGCTACCACTACCTTTTGCTTTTGGTAGTGGTATTTTTTGGCTCTACTTCATCTATAACATCTTTGACTAGTCCGACATCATCGATCTTAGAGAATATAGACAAGCACGTTTGCATCCATGCAAATGCCTGTTTTCTAATTAGAAGGAGAGGTAATTGCTCACTGCTCATTGTTCATTGGTGAACCCATTAATGCTAAAAGATCGCGTAATTGAGTAATATTGACTACCAAATCTCCATCTTTTTGACGTACTTCTCCTCTGGGAGGTTGGCAACCCAGACAGCCATATTTAAAGCCCATTCCTCTGGCTAGATTGGCAAATTCTCGACCGACATAAGCACCAAATAATTCTAAAATAATTGGATTATCGGCAAAAATGAGATTGGTTAAACCAGCACCGTGAGGGGCAACAATTACTTTAGCCTGGGCGAATAATTTTACTTGTTCTACATAGCTCATTTCTTCTAAAATATAAGTTGCAAATCCCAGTGGTTTTAGAGCTTCTATAACTTCGTTTTCATTAATAATTCGCCTTCCCAGGGCTTTACGTCTGGAGATAAATACTTTAGGAGAAAATAGGCGATCGCACTTTATATTAGTAAGATTACTGAGAATTTTTTGTCTCAGCCATTGGCAGGCATTAACCGAAATTTCTCCGTGTAGATCTTCATAGGAACGGCGAAAAGAAGGAACGATTAATTTATTAACAGTTCGTCTAAAGTCTTGCCAAAAAATTAAATCGGTTTCATCATAACCTAGAAGTTCGAGTGAATCTTTTTGCCACGATCGCAAGTTAGAATTTACAATTAGCTTGGGTTTAATTCCCGTTTGTTGTTGATAGTGTTCGATACCTTCTAGCTGTGTTAGAGTATCTACCGTCCAGTGCCAGAAGTTACTACTCCAAGGATTGGTAAGTATGCAGGCAGTTTCAATTGCTGGCTGTCGATTTTTTTTGCCAAACTGCGAGGCAATTATAGTTTTTATCGAGACATTTTTAGCAATATGAGCTTCAACTGAAGTAAATCTGGGTAGAGTTGTTTCTAAAATTAAGTTTCCTTCGCAATCGAAAGCTACGGGAAAATTACCAATTATTTCTGCTCGTTCTATTTCACATACAAACGGTCTGGCGATTTTTTCTTTCATCGGATATATTCGAGCGGCAATGCGATCGGGAATCGGCTTAAATGTATGAAAATCTCCAAAACTTACCAGTTCTTCTGAGCCGAATTCTTGTAAGTTATATTTTTGACTAGAGATCGATAAGTCATTTCTAGTAATTGCTTTAAAGTTAGATTTTTTTAAATAAAAGCCAAACAGTAATACAGATGCTTTTCTCCAACTATGATAAAATTCTCGATAAATTACTCTAAGTTTTTTATATTTTTTAAAATAAACTTTTAATTGGTTATTCATTACGATCGTCTTTATTAAGTTTAAAAAATTTCGGTCTATCTGCAATCGCTTTTTTTTTGCTACTGTTTTTGTCAAACTATTTAGACTATTTTATTTTTTTAACACGTACTAACTTTTCTGTCATCGAACAGCGTCTCGATTTAAATAAAAATTAGAAAAATGTCTAAAGCTTTTAAAAGATGCTTTATTTTTTGTCAACCGTAAATTTACTATCAAACAACAATGGCAATTAATACGATCGCTTGAAATAGTTAAAAACAGGGTGGTCGAACGAATGTCTGCTAATTTACGATGGACGAGAAGAAAAATCGTATTAAAAAATGGAGTAATTTTAGAATTTTTTTGAAGTAATAAAGATACTTATACTTGGGATTCTAATCGGAGGCTGAAAAGGAATGTCGATCGCCGTAGGGCAAAAATTTAGCTTTAGCGTTTACTTAAGCATGGTTATAACAATCGTGTTTAATGCCACATCGACTATGGCTCTACCTCTTTCGCCTGGCGATCGCCTCGAAGTTTCAATTCCCAATGAACCCTATTTTAGTCGCGTGTATGAGGTCAACGAAGAAGGAAATTTAGAAGTACCTTATCTTGGTGCGATGTCTGTAGCTGGATTAGAACCATCTTATGTCGAACACAAACTCGCCCATGCGTTAGTTAATAGAGGTTTTTTTCCGCCCAATACTTTGCAAATGACAATTCAGGTAATTGAATGGTCGCAAATAACAGTAAACATAGCGGGAGAAGTGTTTCAACCAGGAGCAATTCAAATCAATCTTCCTTATTATCCCGAAGAATCGGCAGTATCTCCCGATGCCAATCAAATTACGGGAGAATTTCCCTATCGCAGAAATTTGACAGATGCTCTTGAGGCAGCAGGCGGAGTACTACCTACTGCCAATGTCAAAAAAATTCGCTTAATTCGCAATGGCAAAGAACGAGTTTTCGATCTTTCTGGTGCGTTGACGGGGGAACCAATTGAAAATTTACCTTTAATTGCAGGCGATCGCATTATCGTTCCTGGTGCCGATCGGTTTCAAGCTGAGTTAGTTCGCCCTTCTGCTATTACCCGTGCTGGGATGAAAGTTTTCGTTTCTAACTTGACCATTCCTTCTACCAGTAACGCCACTTCATCGATTAACAACATGGAAGAAGGGATTACTTTTCCCTATGGCGCACGTTTTAGTCAGGCGGTGATTGCCACTAACTGCGCTGGTGGTACTGATGCTACGAATGCCCATCGTCGGGCAATTTTAGTAAGGGTAGATCGCCTAACTGGGGAAACAACGCACATGGATCGGGGGGTAGAAGAACTGCTGCGTAATTCACACGACAATGACGATAATCCTTTATTGATGCCTAAAGATGGTGTAGCCTGCTATGACTCTGCCGTAACTAACGTCAGAGATGTTTTTCAATTCCTGGGTGATATTTTCACTCCTATAAAAGACATATTTTTGCCGTAGCAAATGTTTATGCCATCATCATCCGAATCCTTAGTTACTATCAAAAACAAGAAAACCAGCAGAAATCAACTTTTATGGCGTTGGCTGAGATATTTACTGGTAGGCGCGATTTGTAATGGTGCTGTCTGGGGACTGGCACTTTCTTATCTCAAAAAAACTCCTCTAACTTTTACTAGCGATTCTGTAATTCATGTAGCTGGCGGTTCTCCTGGGGTTAGCGTCAATCTACCCAGTATCGGGCAAGCAAATACATCTAGCGGTACATCTTTTGGCGCGCATTCCGATCCTCGCGAAAACTACAAGCTAATGATGACTAGCGAGACAGTATTAGAAACGGCTGCCCAATCTTTAGATATACCTAAGTCTGAGTTTGGTCAACCAAATGTCGAGTTGATTAACAATACTACCCTGTTAAAAATAGAAATTGGTGCTAAAAGTCCCGAAGTTGCCGAAGATAAAGTTTGGGCACTCTATCAAGCTTTTTATAAACGACTGAATGTCTTGCGGTCGCAAGAACAAGAAGAACGCGATCGAGCAGTTCAACAAGCTTTAGAAGATACTCGCGTTAAATTAACCGAAGCGCAAAACAAGCTATCTGATTACAAGTTAGAATCGGGATTTAATTCTTCCGATCAAATAAAAGATTTAATCGGCAACATAGGTAATTTACAAAACCAGTTAATCGAAGAGACTGCAAAATATCGGCAGGTAAACGATAGCTTACAACAGTTATCTACTACTTTAGATTTATCACCACAAAAGGCAGCCGATGCTTTGGTTTTACAAACCGACAGAGTATTTCAACAACTTTTAAGCGAATACACTGAGGCTACGACGCTATTAACCAATCTTTTACCCAGTCGCGGACCAAACTATCCCGACGTAATTGAGGCCAGGCGAGAACGGCAAGCCGCTTTAAAAGCCTTACTAGCAAGAGGACAAGAGTTATTAGGTATCCCAATAGAGCAACTCAGCTTAGAACGTTTGAATTTAGATAATAGCAATGGTTCGGGAGTCAAACGGGGCGATCTATTCGTACAGTTAGTAACCATGAATGCAGAGCTAGAAGGACTAGATGGTCAGATAAAAACTCTTAAAGAACAACTCAACAACTTGGAGGCAGAATTAAATATTCTAACCAAAAAAGAAACTATTCACGACAACCTAGACCGCGATTTACAAATAGCTCAGGCAGTATTTGCTTCGACTCTCACCAAAATCGATCTTAGTAAAGGCGATCCTTTTGCCTCCTTCCCCATGATTCAAATTATTGAAGAACCGACTCTACCAGAAGAACCTAGTGCGCCAAAACCCAAACTGGTAATGGCTGGAGCGTTTATCGGTTCGCTATTTGTAAGTGCGGGATTGACTCTGCTGTGGTGGCGTGAACCCCTATTAAAAATTTCCAAACAAATCGTTAAAAAAGCGATCGAATAGTTCTTTCTGGAGTGTAGTAAAGTGATTTTTTCCAAAGAGATTCAACCGCAAAATTTTCCCGAACGAGTAGTTTGGTATTCAATGACCTGGACGTATTTTTCTTTTCTTCTCGGTGCAACTTACGTTGTTGGTTCGGTAGTCGCCTGGATTTTATTTTTCTATCTGTTACTCAAACTTTGGCTGCAAGATGAATATACTTCCGAAGCTGAAAGAATTACCATTCCCTGGATTACCTGGGTTTGGATTATCGGTATGTTGATGATGGAAGTGGCTTTAATTTTTGGGCATTTAGACTACAATCTTCCTACTTCCCAAATTATTAAATCTTCTATTGGTTGGGCAAAAGGTTGGGCATTAATTGCCCTTTATCCTCTGGCGGGCTGTCTGAATATAAGACCGCAAATAATTTATCGTGCTGCCTGCGTTATTTGTTTTCATACTTTGGTAATTTCACCGCTACTAATCCTCGCACCAATCTTAGGGTTGCCAGAAACCTTATATGTTTCTCCCCTTAAAGCCGTAGGTGCAGGACTAGGTCCAATCTTTTTTGATGTTTCTTTATATGCAGTTGATTTTGACGGACAAATACGGCAACGTCTATTTACTCCCTGGGGACCTGCCCTCGGTTTTGTAGCTAACGTTTATTTTACTCTGGCAGTGCGAGAAAAAGATAAAAAGTGGCGTTGGTATGGAATTATTGGTGCGATTTATCTTTCGCAAATTTGTAAATCCCGTTTGGCACAGGTATGTATTCTCAGTACGCCGATCTTTATTTTTGTACTGTCGCGGTTAATCCGTCCTTATATGCTAATGCTGATGGGTGGGGCTAGCGTCGCCGTCGGCATTCTCGCTACCAACATAATGAACGCTATAGCAGCTTTCTGGAAAAATTTTAAAGCCCAGAGAGCGGCATCGAGTAGGGTTCGTGCGGCATTAAAAGAAATTGCCTTCTATCGAGCCGAAACCGAAGCACCGATTTGGGGTCATGGCATATTGCAAATGGGTCCTCACGTAGTCGAATTTATGCCTATAGGCTCTCATCATACCTGGGCAGGTCTGGCTTTTGTTAAAGGAGCGGTTGGTTTTTATTCTTTGGCTATTCCGATGTTTGTAGGTTTTTTATTCTTATTAGTTAAAGCGCAAAATAACAAAGATGCAGGAACGGCGTTAGCTATTTTGTTTATTTTATTCCTCTATACTTTCGGAGAAAATTTGGAAATTCTGGCCTATCTTTATTGGCCTGGATTGATAATGATCGGTATTGGATTCAGGAAAAGTAAGACCGAGCAAAGCTCAAACAGTATAGTTTCTGAATCTGCTTAAAATTGTATTTTGTTTTAAAGTGTCAATTACAATCAAGATAAAATAAAAAGCCTGGCTTTAGTCAATTTGATAGCACGATAGCTTAGATTTATGTAATTTTTCTTATAATTATGTTATTAACTAAAAAAACAAACAAAAATTGTCAATCTCAATCAGAAAATATTTGGTTTTAAATTTTTAAGATTTTAAGTCTTAGTTTATTTCTAGCTTTGGGTATTCGCACCTTTGTTGCTGAAGCGCGTTACCTTCTTTCTGAATTGATGTTGCCTACGCTACAAATTAACGATCGCCCTGTCGATCTATTAAAAGGTCATAGGTAATTATAAATATAAAAATTAAAACAACAACTGCAACAACTTTTTGTGCTAAGTAAACATTTTAATGGTGTATTTTATCCGTACAATCATAGTTGGTCTATTTGCTAAATTTTCAGATTGAGTTTAATACGGCTAGTATTGATGAAATTGCATTGCAAAACGAAATAAGGTCTTCGTTACCGAAGACCTTAAAAAGGTTATTATTAAATCTCAATTGTGAATAGATTTAAGCTATGAGGGAGTTTTTTAAGTATAAATGCTACGCTTTCTTTTTTTCTGAGTAATTGTACCTGAAAAAGGTTGGATACCAACTGCTGGATAGTCGTCGTGACTAGGACCAAACAATTCTAAGAAAGCTTCGGCAAAATACTCTGTAATCCGTCGAACATTAGAGGAAATAATCATTTTTTCTGCTCTTTTAACTGAATTGTTTAAACTTAAACATTCTCTATGTCAGTCCTATCCCAAAGCTGTGACGATGTTGTGTCGGCAAAATACTGCCATTTTCAGTTGAATAGAATACAACTAATAATCTTTTTTCTCCTGTCTCTTGTATTCTCTGCAATACTGAAGTGTGTCTACCCAATCAAAAACTGTTGTAAATTTTTTGTTATGGCTTTGCCATTTTAGATTTGAAAAATTGCTTGTAAATAGAAACTTTTCCCTATATAGACTGTATTTATCAAAATAAAGCCGCTCAAAATTTCTTTTTAACTAACAGCGCACTTTGGTAATAGCCTTTTCTACCTATCTAAACCGATGGCGGTTGAGTTGGAAACGATTCTGGATTTGGCTTGGAGGTAAGTTCATCAAAAAACGTCATAACTACGACCGCAGCAGGTATGGCAAAAACAACCCCAATCAAACCTAACAATTGACCCATGACCAAAACTGCAATAATCACGGCAATTGGATGCAGATTTACTTGTTGCCCGACCACGATAGGTTGAAAAATATGAGCGTCAATTTGGTTGAGCAGTAAAAATAAAACTAACACCAGAACTAACTTCAACGGTGAGATAGTAAAAGCTACCAACGCTGGCAAAAATCCGCCAGCAAAACTACCAATATAAGGAATAACTTCAAACAAACCAGCAATTAAACCAAAGGGCAAGGGCAAAGGAATGCCCAAAATCCAAAGTCCTATTGTCACACCTACACCGAGAAACAGCATTGCTAGTAATGTACCGCTCATCCAGCCTTGAAGACGCAATCTAATACTTTTAAATAAATGCCGTACCTGCTGATGATGTTGGCGTGGTATGAGTCGTAACAAGCCGCCAGAGAGAAAATTGGGATCGTAAGTAATATAAAGAGCCAAAATTATGGTAGCAAAAGCTTCGATTGTAATACCAAAAGCTTGTTCGAGCAATCGAGGGAGTCCTGTTAATAGTCCATAAACAAAATCATTAAGTCGGGCAATTTCTTGAGAAATATCGGGAACGAAATTAAACCGAGCGTGAAGATGTTGCGATTTTTGAGTCAAACTATTTAAATACGCCGGTAAATCGGTAGAAAGCTGCTGCAATTCTTTTAACAAATCGGGGATAATGACAATTGGTATCAGCACGCTTACGCTAAAAATGCAGAACGCTAAAACCAAAACTGCCAACCACCGTTGTTTAATCACTCTATGTATACCATTAAGAAGCGTTTGTAGAATCAGCGACAATAAAATAGCGATTGCAATTAGTTCTAAAACCGAGCGCAGTTGATAGACAATCAAAAGAGAGAGCACCAATAAAACTGCCAGAGGTGCGCCTTCAGTCAGCTTGTCTTTTAAAGAACGCGATGAAGCGTATCCTTCAGGCAATCGCTTTTGAGTCATAGTTCAATTTTTGCCTCAGATATTGATAACCATAATTGTCCAATACCACTAACCGAAACAGAAGTTTTACAGCTTTGACACAATTCTGACACAGCCAATTTTTATACTGCGAGCGTGAGTAAAATTAATTCACATAGATGAAAAATGAATCTTTTATCTTGGCTCTGTTTGGGACTAATCGCTGGCGTTATTGCTAAATTTATCGCTCCTAATACTAACACTGGTGTAACTATAGGAAGCTTGATGTTTGGAATTATTGGTGCTTTTTCAGGTGGTAGCTTTGCCATTTTTTATCTCACGGGACATTTAGTATTAACGACAAATCACTTCAGCATTCTGGGTGTCTCTTTAGCCATTTTAGGAGCGAGTGTAGCTGTGTTTCTCTGGCAAGTTATTATTCGTAGTTCATATTCATAGTAATAATTTATTAGTAACAATTAAAAATTATGCTACCACCTTTTTTATTCTTTGGATTTTTAAGCTTGCACATTTTGTTTGCCTTATTGGTTCTGACTTTTTTATTCCCCGACAGTGATGCTGCCGATGAAGATTAACTTTTTATATTTTTTTATTTACAGCAATTTTTAGTTGGATGAGGTATACTTTGGATTAGTCAAGTACTAGGTACTAAAGGTACAGCAATTATCGTTTAGTCTAAATTTGTACTTAATTAATATGAAAATTATTGTAGGAATGTAATAACGACATAATTACAACTTACAATTTTCCACAACAAAAAATTGATATACACCTGACATACAATTATTGCATTTTGTTGGCAACTTTAGAAAGTTTTTGTTTAAACTTATAAAGGATATAAACAAACAATTCTTATATAATTCTGAAAATATTTAGCATTTTTGTTATTTTTAATTTAAAACTTTATTTAATTAAAATGTAAATGTCATAATCTTTATTTTGACTGCTATATTTCGCACTTTGCTCAAAACTTTAACAGCATTGACACCAATTTGTCATCAAACTGACACTAATACTGTCTATATTCTAAATATTCAATCATAAAAGACAATTTTTAGATAAATGATGACAAAACAATATAAAGCTGTAGGTGCTTTTCATACCCGTAGAGATACAGAAACAGCACTTAGATATTTAATCAAACAACACGGCTTTCCTATAGATAATGTATCTGTTATTGCCCAACATCGCGAACGAGGCGATATTAATGATATTGATGACTTGGATGACGAGATCATAGAACATAGCAAAAACAATTCTACAGGCATAACAACTAGTGTGGTAACTGGCGGTATGGTAGGTGGATTGACTGGATTGCTAGTTGGTTTGGGAACTATAGCTATCCCTGGTATCGGATCGATTATATTAGCTGGTGCTACAGCTACGGCGATTGCTACTACTGTTGCTGGCAGTGCTATTGGCGCGGTTACTGGTAGTTTGGTTGGTGCGTTAGTCAGTTTGGACATTCCGAAAGACAGAACTAAAGCCGATCGCGCTATGGTAGCTGAGGGTGGTTTTTTGGTTGTCGTCGAAGGTACGGTAGAAGAAATTCAAATTGCAGAAGAAAAATTAAACCAGCATGAAATTGAGGAATGGGAAGTTTATGATGCTGGTTCTACCGAAACAATAGAAGAACCTATCGAAAATCATCACCTACGCATTATGGGAGCTTTTCCCAATCTCTACCAAGCTAAAACTGCGCTCATCGACTTGGTTAATATAAGCTATCCCTTAGAGCGAGTTACTCTATTTATCAACGATGACGATCGCCATGATTGGTTTCCCAGTCTTAAAGTTTGCGATCGCCTCGACTATAGCTTTTCTCGCCTTCCAGAAACCAAAAAATTATTCTTTCAAGATTGTTTCGCTCTCGGTCAATATATTTTAGTAGTAGAAGGTACTGAATCGGAAATTTATCGTGCAAAAACTATTTTAAAACAACATCAAATAGAGGGATTTTATACTTTAAATTCTCCCGTTCGAGAGCTGCGTACAGAAAATTTACCAGTAATCAATTTTTGACCTATCGCTTTTTTCTAAAATAAACTATAGGTCTGTCTTTTAATTCTCAACTAAATGAACAATTCAACCGCTCCTACTATTATCGTCGGCGGAGGCTTTGTCGGTCTTTTTACTGCTTTGCATTTGAGCCATCGTCATTACTCTAATCCCGTAACTCTTATCGATCCTCAAGAACGTTTTGTATTTAAACCTTTGTTGTATGAATACCTAACGGGAGAAATGCAGGACGAACAAGTGCTTCCTCGCTACGAAGAACTGTTAGAAGGCAGTAAGGTAAATTTTGTACGAGACAAAGTTAATAGCATCAACTTAGAAGAGTGTCGAGTAGAATTAGCTTCGGGTCTGCATTACAACTATCGCTATCTGGTGTTGGGAGTAGGAAGTACGCAGGGTTATTTTGGTACGGAAGGAGCAGAAAAAAATGCTTTCTCGTTTCGGACTCAGAAAGATGCGATAAGGTTGGAAGAACATTTGAGAGAATGCTTACAACAAGCTAGCCAGACTGAAGATGCCGAGGAACGACGTAGCTTACTTACGTTTGTAGTAACGGGGGCTGGTCCTTCGGGCGTAGAAATGGCGGCAACTTTAGCAGACTTGTTACCTAATTGGTATCTTAAGTTAGGAGGCAATATTCGAGACATTCGCATTATTTTGGTCAATCATGGAACGGAAATTTTAGCGGGAGATGTTAATGCTCATCTTCGAGAAACTGCCCTTAACGCTCTAAACAGCCGCACCATACCCGTAGAACTACTCTTAGGAGTAAAAGTAACTGCAGTAGATTTAGACGGTTTGCAGTATCAGGCTAAAGATAAAAATGAAGTAGAAACATTATCTACCCACACTACAATTTGGACGGCAGGTACGGCAACTAACCCTTTAATTGAATCTCTTACGCAGATTGCAGACGAAAATAAAGACAAGCACGGCTTACCTTTAGTAACCCCTACTTTGCAATTACCTGATTTTCCTGAAGTATTTGCTGCTGGAGACTGTGCGGTAGTCAAAGAACATTCCTTCCCTCCAGTCGCTCAAATTGCTTATCAACAAGGAGCGGAAATTGCTCGTAATTTGATTGCTTTATCTCAAGGTAAGGAACTCCATCCCGTTAATGCAACCATGCGAGGAACGCTGATGAAACTGGGAATAAACAATGGGGTTGCAAACCTATTCGACAAAATTCAAATTAATGGTAAGACAGGAGATTTAATTCGCAACGGTACTTATTTAGAACTGCTACCTACACCAGTTCATAATTTTAAGGCAACTACAGATTGGTTGACAGACGAAATCTTTCACCGCTATCACTCACCAAAACCGATCGCAACTCAGAGAAAAAATCGAACTGCTACTTGGATTGGCGGTACGATCGCGGCGATCGCCTTAATTGCTGGAGCGGTTGCACTATGGCGTATGACTCAACCTTCTCCTCAGCCACAACCAACTCAAGAACAAAATTCCCTCGAACAATAAATCGTGTTTTTTGATTTTAAAAGCCAAGAGGCATTAACCCTATCACCGAGACAGCAAATAATCGTTCAAATCAAACAGCCGTCAGAGCGCTCGCAACGAGATCCTTTAATTGATTATAGTGCGGAGCATTTAATCGATTTTGGCGTGGTTTTACTAGCTGTTACTGTTATTCTCATTATCGGTATGCTTAGCAAGCAGATGGAAATAGCCATTTTGTTTGCTTTAGCATTATCTACTTGTTTGATAATTGTTTTGTGGAGTATTTAGAAAAGCAAACTTAAGTTTTATTTATACTAATTTTTTCTACCGTCACATAATCGACATAGCTCCGACATTTCAACTGTTTAGTTTGTAGATAGTAAGAGTTGTAGAGAAATTAAACATGAAATGGACTGTTTGGGTAATAAAAACATACATCTTAGATGCTTTGCTGCTGTCGGTTGCTTTGGTCTGCATTGAAGAACTAATTCGTTATAGCCAATAGTTCTCGTCTGGAAAAAATTGACTTAAGTTGCCATAATAATATTACGTATCCTAAGTATTTGGTAAATGCCAACTGAGTCAGCTAATTTTAATTTAAATTCTCAACAATACAAACAAGTTACAGCTCCACAGAGTATAGGCTATCGCATCAAGCTACTATCGCAGTTGATGGCACGTAATTTTCAAGATAGATTAGAACCTTTGGGACTAACCCCTTTTCACTGGGTGGTGTTGTGTTGCCTTTGGTCGGAAGACGGTCTGGCAACTTCTGCAATAAGTGAAAAGCTGCAACAGGTGGGGGGAACCCTAACAGGTGTTTTAGATCGTATGGAAGAAAGAGGCTTAATTCGACGCGAACGCGATCGCTGCGATCGGCGGATGGTGAGAATTTGGCTTACGGATACAGGCAGAGAACTAGAAACTGTTTTGCCTCCTATTGCTTTAGAAATGCGCGAACGAGTCATGGCAGGGTTTACCGATAGCGAACGGAAGCAGTTTTCCCAATTAGTAGATCGCGCGATCGCCAATTTATCATAGCTCGCTAGATACCGAGCGATTTCGATCGAATCTATACATTCAAAACGTAATTTTTTGTTGAGTGTTGCGTAAAATATAATAATTTATTATTTTAATTCAGTTCTGGTTCTACTAGTCGAGGTGTTATCTGTTGTAAATAGCGATCGAGTATACCGTCGTATTCAGCATTCAAGCCTGTCGGTCTAGCTTCTCAAAAAAGTAAGAGCATGAATACGATTAGCTCGGACATAAAACATTACTTTGTGGCAATATCGTCGATCGCGATCGCCTTACTTCTCACACTAGCGATCGAGAATTTATTCGAGCGTTCTTTGGTTGCACCGTTTTTGGCTGCTGTAGCTATTACCTCCTGGTATGGAGGAATGAAACCAGGGAATGTCTCGGTTATCTTAGCAACTATTGCCTGCAATTACTTTATTTTTGCTCCACTCGATTCGATTAACACTGGAACTGCTGCTAGCTTGGTTCGCAACGCCCAGTTTATTCTCGTAGCTTATGCAATCTGCTATCTTACTGGAAAATTGAGATTTACGACTCAAAGTCTAACTCGCACAAATCAAAAATTGGAGAGGGAAATTCAAGAACGCATCAAGGCAGAAACAGCCCTCAAAACCTCGCAAACAGAACTTTATGCTCTATTTTCGGCAATTCCCGATCCGCTTTTTGTTATCGATGCTGAAGGATGTATCTTAAACGCAAATCTCATTTCCTCAAAGAAAAGTTATCGCCCGATTGACGAACGAGTAAATTATACATTAGACGAAATCTTTGGAGATCTAGAAGCAAATAGATTTCTCGGTTGTATCCAACAAGCGTTACAGACTCAACAAATCGTGAAGGCTGAGTACAGTTTAAAAATCGAGGAGCGAGAAACCTGGTTTTGTGCTCGCATTTCACCCATCTCAGAAAAGATGGTTATTTGGTTGGCAAGAGATATTAGCGAACGGCGTAACGCCGAGCTACGCGAACGCAAACGTGCTGAAGCAGCGTTAATTTTAGACGAACGTAACCGTATGGCACGAGAAATTCACGATACTTTAGCTCAATCTTTTACAGGTATTCTCGTTCAAGTTGGAGCGGCAACGCAGGTACTCGCATACGATTTAGAAGCAACTCAGGCACATCTAGATACGATTGATGAGTTGGCACGAACTGGACTGATTGAAGCACAGCGTTCGGTGGCGGCACTTCGTCCTCAGTTGTTAGAGCAAGGTAATTTATCTAGTGCTCTGCTGCGTATGGTCACTCAAATGAGAGCCGTTACCGATATCGCTCTTATCTACGAAATTAAAGGCAAGGCTTATTCTCTATCTGTTGAAGTTGAGAATAACATTCTACGGATGGGTCAAGAGGCTTTAACCAACGCTATCAAACATGCCGATGCCGATGAAATTAGGATCGATCTAGCTTACGAAGACATGCAATGTATTTTACGCGTCAAAGACGATGGGCGTGGTTTTGGAGTTGCCAATATTTCATCTTTAAATGGATTTGGCTTATTAGGGATGAGCGAGCGAGCAGAAAGTATTGGAGCACAACTGACAATTCAAAGCCAACCAGGACGAGGAACAGAAATTATGGTTGCAATTAATAAAGAGTAAAAATTATGCAGAGCCAAACTACACCAATTCGCGTACTAATTGCCGACGATCACTCTATTGTCAGACAAGGGTTAGTCACCATTATTAACCGCGATCCGCAAATGAGCGCGATCGCCCAAGCGGAAGATGGTAAACAGGCAGTATCCCTGTTTCGCGAACATCAGCCCAATGTAACGCTAATGGATTTGAGAATGCCACAGATGGGAGGAGTTGAAGCTATTACCGCTATTCGCGCTGAGTTCAAACAGGCTCGAATTATAATACTAACGACTTACAACACTGATGAGGACATCTATTGCGGTTTGCAAGCAGGTGCTCAAGGATATCTACTCAAGAGTGCCAAGCCAACGGAGTTGCTAAACGCGATTCGCATAATTTATAGCGGTCAGAAGTATGTTCCGCCAGAAGTAGGTGCCAAGCTGGTACAGCGCATGAGCAATCCAAAATTGAGCGAACGAGAGCTAGAAGTATTACGTTTGATGGCGCAGGGAATGAGTAATCTAGACATTGCTAAAGCTTTAGTTATTGGCGAAAGTACCGTTAAATCTCACGTCAATCGGATTTTAAGCAAATTAGCAGTCAACGATCGCACTCAAGCCGTAATAGTGGCTGCCAAACGAGGAATTGTCAGTTTGTGAGCTAAATTTATATCCAACTTAGGTTTGAACTAGCCTTCCGCTTTAAGCAGGACAGTTCCATCGCTCTCATTATCGAGCAAAATTATCAACTCTATGTGGACGACAAGTTCTGGTCGATTGCCTATATTAAATTTAGACAAACTTAAATAGCAATTGAGCTGCATAGTTTGATTTCCCTCGATACAGACAATCTATACATACCTACGCTAGATCGTATTCAAAGGAGTTTTTACTGTGAAAAAAATAATTTTTTCTGGTTTGGCAACGGCAACCATACTATTATTTAACGCTACTGCAACGAGTACCAAAGCTCAAGGATTGGAAAACGCAACCGACAGAGTCCAGCAAGGATCGGAATATAGTGAAAAGCGCATCAGCCCATTTTCTTTAGTTAGTGCTGCCTATAGAGGTAGATTTGAAAACTGGAATATTCCAGGCTACGAACGATTGGAAAGCAGTTATCAAAATAACAAAGTAACTGCCAAAGATCTGGTAAATGCGGGGATTGAAGCGGGAGAGCTATCACCACAAGCAGCTAACGATGAAGGATACATCAATAGTGTAGATGCACAACTTAACGATCTGAGTGTAAGCGAATAGAGGATAGGTTTATGTCATTTGTTTCATTATCGTCCCCAAATGATTTTCAGCCTGCTGAGTCTTCTGAAATTGAGCTTTTTGATGATACCTCTGTGAATCATGCACTCATTGCTGTTGCATTAGAGGTTGCCAAGCTGCTCGAACGAGTTAATTTTTCAGAAGTTGACAGCAGTAATGATAAGTGCAAAAAAGTAGTTTCCATCCATGGCTATAGTTGATGGCGACTGGATACATACTTACTTATGTTCTATTTGCTAAGAGCATTGCTTAACACTAGCGTGACTTCAGGTGTTGAGTTTTACATGGGTCGTAAGTCATTTTACGACAATTATTTTTTGCAGGAGAGCAAAACGATGAAAGCTGTCGGTTTAACTCAGTATTTACCAATCGAAAACGATAATAGCTTGCAAGATCTTGAAATCGAGCGACCCGTAGCTGGCGGTCATGACCTATTGGTAGCAGTTAAAGCAATTTCAGTTAACCCTGTGGATACGAAAGTTCGTAGTCCTAAAGATAAAACTGAAGCTCAACCCCGAATTTTAGGTTGGGATGCCGCTGGGGTAGTTGCAGAAGTAGGGGAAAAGGTAACGAAGTTTAAACCTGGAGATGAAGTTTATTATGCAGGTGATATTACCCGCTCTGGCAGCAATAGTGAATTTCAGTTGGTAGACGAACGAATTGTCGGACACAAACCTGAGAATTTAAACTTTGCTTCAGCAGCAGCTTTGCCTCTAACCACTATTACCGCCTGGGAAGCTCTCTTCGAGCGATTGAACATTAGCAAAGATGGGGCAGATGCAGGTAAGTCCATTTTAATCATTAGTTGTAAATAGTCAGGTTGATTCCGCACCCACATTAAGTCCTATAGATTTGGAAAAAATTATTGCTACCGCACCTAAGTATGGGATTGAAATTACTCCGCTCTCTTCTGTTGAGTAAGACAAGTTAATTACTCAATCCGAACTTTACGTAACACAAAAATTTAGCCTGTTTATTGAGGTATATATGACAATTAAAGCTTATGCAGCCTACGAACCAGGCGGAACTCTCAAACCCTTTGAATACGATCCTGGTTCTCTTGGCAGAGATCGAGTCGAAATCGACGTTGAGTTCTGCGGAATTTGTCACAGTGACTTGAGCATGTTGGACAATAAGTGGGGTATGACTGAATACCCATTCGTACCAGGACACGAAGTAGTTGGCACTATTGCCGCCGTAGGAGAACTCGTCAGCGAAATTAAAGTTGGACAACGGGTAGGACTAGGATGGTTTGCTGGCTCCTGTATGCATTGCGAATGGTGTATGTCGGGCAATCATAACCTATGCCGAACGGCAGAAGCGACTATTATCGGTCGGCATGGAGGATTTGCCAACAAAGTTCGCGCCCACTGGAGTTGGGTATTTCCCCTCCCAGAAGCTAGCGATCCTGCTACGGCAGGTCCGATGTTTTGCGGCGGCATTACCGTTTTTAATCCAGTCGTTCAACTCAACGTTAAGCCTACAGACCGCGTTGGGGTAATTGGTATCGGCGGACTCGGTCATTTAGCCCTGCGTTTTCTCCACGCCTGGGGGTGCGACGTTACTGCTTTTTCGACTAGTCCAGATAAAGAAGAGGAAGCCCGACAGCTTGGTGCGAACCACTTTGTCAACTCTCGCGATCCTAATGCCCTCGAAAAGTTAGCTAATTCTTTTGACCTAATTCTCTCAACCGTTGGTGTCGATCTCGATTGGCAGCTTTACATTGCTGCTTTACGTCCTAAAGGTCGGCTACATCTAGTGGGAATTGCTTCTGAAGTTTCTAGTCAAGTTTTTCCGCTAATAGATGGTCAAAAGTCCATTTCTGCAACTCCCTTGGGTAGCCCGACAACTACCGTCAAGATGATAAATTTTGCTGCCCGTCATGGTATCGAGCCAATTACCGAAATGTTTCCCTTCGATCGCGTCAATGAAGCCATGGAAAAACTTCGCAACGGCAAACCGCGATATCGTTTGGTACTAAAGCACTAACCAAAAACCGATTGACGGCAGATAACCAATATTATTTACACAATAGGAGACTCTAATGCCTTATCTTACTGTCGGTAAAGAAAACTCTGGAAGTATCGATATCTACTACGAAGATCTGGGAGCGGGTCAACCCGTGGTGCTAATTCACGGATTTCCTCTCAACGGTCATTCCTGGGAAAAACAAATTCTAGTTTTACTCGAAGCAGATTATCGGGTTATAACTTACGATCGCCGAGGCTTTGGTAATTCCAGCCAGCCATCTTGTGGCTATGATTACGATACCTTTGCAGCAGATTTGAACGCACTCATGAGCGAACTCGATCTCCGCGATGCAGTTTTGGTCGGTTTCTCGATGGGAACGGGGGAAGTAACCCGTTATCTTAGCAAGTACGGTTCGGAGCGGGTTAATAAAGCAGTGCTGATGGCTCCAGTCCCACCTTTCCTACTAAAGACAGACAATAATCCTGAAGGAGTCGATCGCAGCGTCTTTGACGGAATTATGAAGAGTATTGTTGCCGATCGCCCTGCTTATTTGTCAGCATTTTTCAAAGACTTTTTTAACGTGGATGAGCTTTATGGCGATCGCATCAGCAACGAAGCCATTCAGATGAACTGGAATATAGCAGCAGGAGCATCTGCTAAGGCTACTTTAGACTGCGTACCAGCTTGGCTAACCGACTTTAGAGACGATTTGCCACGCATCGATGTACCGACTCTAATAGTTCAAGGAGATAGCGATCGCATTCTGCCACTTAAGTCTACAGGAGCGAGATTGCCACAGTTAATTAAAAACAGTCGTCTGGTAGTTATACCAGACGCTCCCCATGCACTTAACTGGACTCATTCAGATCTGGTTAACCCAGTGCTGCTTGACTTTCTCCAACAAGAAACCTAAATGAACGCAGAACACTACGACGATATTATTATTGGCGGTGGCAAAGCAGGTAAAACCCTGGCACCCGATCTGGTCGCTGCTGGACGCAAAACCGCTTTGATCGAACGCAGCTTAACCAACATCGGTGGTGGATGTATCAATCTTGCCTGTATTCCTACTAAAACAATGGTGGCAAGTGCCGAGGTAGCCGAGATAGTGAGAAACAGCAGTGCTTATGGCATTAAAACAGGAGTGCCTATCGTCGATTTACCATCTGTAATTCAGCGCAAACGAGCGGTTGTCAGAGGAATGCGCGAGATGAATTTGCACAATTTAGAGACGGCTTTGGATTGCGATCTAATTATTGGAACGGGACAATTTACTGCTGCTAAAACACTCGCGGTAACGACGGATGAAGGCAATACTCGCTATCTCACCGCAGAACGTTTCTTTATCAACACTGGCACTCGTCCGCTAATTCCTACTATTCTCGGACTACAAGAGGCTGGTTTTCTAACCAGCGAGTCAATTATGGAGTTAGAAACATTACCAGAGCATCTAATTGTACTCGGTAGTGGCTATATTGGCCTGGAATTCGCCCAGATGTTCCGTCGCTTTGGCTGTCGCGTTACGGTAATTGGACGAGGGGGGCAAATCTTATCATCGCAAGATTCCGATATGGCGATTGCGGTACAAACACTTTTAGAACGAAATGGAATTGAATTCATGCTCGATGCCAGAGTATTAAAGGTCGCGCGCCTTGGCAATAAAACTATTCTTCACGTTGGGTCTACCGAGGGGGAAATACAGCTTCAGGGTTCGCATTTACTTATTGCTGTGGGTCGTGCGCCCAACAGTGAAGCTTTAAATTTATCTGCTGCGGAAATAGCAACAGATACACGGGGATTCATTCAAGTCAACGAGCGTCTAGAAACAAACATATCGGGAATATGGGCGTTGGGCGATATTAATGGTGGTCCCCAATACACTCATATATCTCTGGACGATTATCGCATTGTCAAAGCCAATTTACTCGATGGCGGCAATCGTAATACGGGCGATCGCCCTGTTCCTTCCTGTCTATTCATCGAGCCAGAACTGGCACACGTGGGTCTGACTGAAACCGAAGCACGGCAGCAGGGGTATGAGATTCGGGTGGCAAAACTGGAGGCAGCGGCTATTCCCAGAGCCAAAACTCTCGGACAAACTGAGGGAGTGCTAAAGGCGATTGTCGATGCTGAAACAGGGCTTATTCTTGGCTGTTCTCTCTTGTGTCATGCAGCAGGTGAAATGATTTCCACCGTGCAGATGGTGATGCAGGCGAAGCTGCCCTATACTGGTCTCCGCGATGGTGTGTTGACCCATCCTACTATGACTGAAGGGCTAAATCTGCTGTTTTCTAAATTGTAAACAAGCAACGAGTGTAGTAAATCTAATACAGAGGTTAAAAACAACTATAAATTTGCACTCGTTAACTATGCCTTGGAATTGTTGAAAGGGGCAACCCAGATGGAGCGGTCGCTAATTTGTCACAGAACAGTAACTTGCCATCAACCCTAAGAAAGATGCAATTACTACCTTATGTTTGCAAAACTAAATATTACGTACACTAAATAAAAGACTACTTATTAATTTATAAATTTATTTTTAGAGGAATCAAGCAAATGCAAACTATAGACGACAAATCCTCTGATAGAGATAGAGAAAGAATCACCGAACGCTTTGCAGACTCACCCCAAAAAAACTCTCCAGAAACAAACGGCAAAATCCCTAAAAAATCTGGTAAAAAACCCTCGAAAATACTTATTTGGGCGGCAGTAGGAATTGGAGCAATTGGGGCGAGTGTCTTTGGCTATCGCTGGTGGCACTATGCGTCTACTCACGAAACTACTGACGATGCTTATGTTACGGGACACGTCCATCAAATAAGCAGCCGTATTCCTGGAACGGTAACTGAAGTAGATGTCAACGATAACCAACAGGTCAATACAGGAGAGCTATTAGTCAAACTCGATCCTGGCGATTATCGAGTTGCAGTATCTAAAGCAGAAGCAGCACTAGCAACCGCACAAGGACAGGCAAACGCCGCTAAAGCCAATATTTCCCTCGCTTCAGAAACTACCAAAGCTACATCGACTCAAGCACAGGGAGATATTAGCGATGCTACTGCCAACATTGCCACTGCCAAAGCTGCCGTATCGGGGGCAAAATCGGGAATCGGTTCGGCGAAAGCAGAGTTAGCTAGAGCCAATGCCAATTTAAACAAAACCCAGCAAGATTACAAACGCTATTCGACTCTATACCAACAGGGAGCAGTTTCTCAACAGCAACGGGATAATGCCCAAGCCGCTTATGAAGTGGCACAGGCAGAAAAAAATGCAGCAGAACAAGGAGTAGAGCAGGCTCAAACTCAGCTAGCACAGGCGCAACAAGGGGTAGTTAGTGCCAATGCCAAACTCGCCGCCACCAAAAGCGAATTACAGCAGGTATCGGCTAGCGGACAACAAACCGAAGCCAACCGCGCTCAATACAGTGCCGCTCAAGCTCAAATAGCTCAAGCTCAAGCTGCCCTGGAAGATGCCCGCTTACAGCTTTCCTATACCAACATTACCGCACCTACAGGGGGAAAAGTGGGTAGTAAGACGGTAGAAGTCGGACAAAGAATTCAAGCAGGAACGCCTTTAATGGCAGTTGTCGGCAACGATTATTGGGTTACGGCAAATTTTAAAGAGACTCAGTTAGGAGAAATTAAGCCAGGGGAAACGGTAGAAGTTAAAATCGATGCTTTTGACAACCGCGCTTTTGTCGGCAAGGTAGACAGTATTTCTCCTGCTTCGGGCGCAGAATTTGCTCTATTGCCCCCCGATAACGCTACGGGAAATTTCACCAAAGTAGTACAGCGTATCCCTGTCAAAATTGTTCTCGATCGCCAGAGTATTAACCAGAGTATTAAAGGGTACGAATCGCGTATAACTCCAGGAATGTCGGCAGTCGTCAGCGTGGAGTTAGAACAATGAGCAATGAACAATGAACAATTATGACTGTTAAATGTTAAATGAAAAATGGGCGATCGCTCTTAGTGTAGCTTTGGGGGCAATTCTCGAAGTCATAGATACCAGTATTGTTAACGTTGCCCTGCCCGATATTCAGGCAAATTTAGGAGCGACAATTACCGAAATTGGTTGGGTGGTTACGGGTTATGCGATCGCTAATGTAATTATCATTCCTTTAAGTGCTTGGTTGGGGGAACAGTTCGGACAAAAACGCTACTTTATCTTTTCCCTAGTTGGTTTTACCATTGCTTCTGTACTGTGTGGCTTTGCCTCAACTTTACCGTTTCTAATTATTTCGCGCATTCTTCAGGGTCTTTGTGGCGGTGGGTTACTTGCCAAAGCACAGGCAATTTTATTTCAAACTTTTCCTCCCGCAGAACAGGGCATCGCTCAAGGGGTGTTTGGTATGGGGGTAATCGTTGGTCCCGCGATCGCTCCTACTTTGGGTGGTTATTTAACCGATAGCGTCGGCTGGCGATGGATCTTTTTTGTCAATATTCCCTTTGGGATTTTAGCCGTAATGATGTGCTGGTTGTTTCTGCCCACAGATGCCAAAGTCAGACGACAAGACAAACGTAGAGTCGATTGGTTGGGAATTTGTTTGCTGGCGATCGCAGTAGGCAGTTTGCAGACTTTTTTAGAAGAAGGTGAACGGGACGACTGGTTCAACTCTAACTTTATCGTGGTTCTGGGAATTGTCGCAGCGATGGGAATGGGTTTATTTATCTGGCGCGAACTTACTGCCAAACGTCCCGCTGTAGATCTGCGAATTTTGCGTTACCGTTCTCTAGCTGCTGGCAGTCTTTATTCGGCAGTTGTAGGGATGGGACTTTACGGTGCGTTGTTTGCCGTGCCAATTTTTGCTCAGAATGTACTGGACTTTACCGCCATGCAAACGGGTATGCTGTTGTTTCCAGGGGCGTTAGCCGCAGCGATAATGATGCCGATATTGGGTAGGGTGGCAAGTAAAATCGACCCCAGAATTTTGATTGCTAGCGGGGGCATTATTACCAGCTTAGTCATGTTTCAACTGGCAAAGATTAACCCCGATACGGGAACCGAAGCCTTATTTTATCCGTTACTCTGGCGCGGAGTCGGTATGGTGATGATGTTTTTACCCCTGAGTCTGGCTACTTTGGGTTCGTTGCCTAAAAACGATGTTCCTGCGGGTTCTGGCTTTTACAATCTCACCCGTCAACTAGGCGGCAGTATCGGTATTGCTATTCTTACTACTTTACTTGCTCGACGAGAAGACTTTCACCGCGGCATCTTGAGCGATCGCGTCAGTCTTTATAACTCTCCAACCAACCAGCGTTTGGAAGCTCTAACCAGTGCCTTTCAAAATCGGGGAATAGATGCCGATACCGCCCATCAGCAAGCACTAGCGGCAATATCTCAGGCGATCGATCTTCAGTCGGCAATTTTATCCTTTGAAGATATTTTTAAATTCGTCGGCGTTGCTTTTTTATGTACTCTACCTTTGCTATTACTTCTCGGTAAGGGGAATAGAAATAGAGTGACAGGGGTGCATTAATAAATTAGGAGTTAAAAGTTAGAAGATAAATAATTAATGTCAAATCAAAAAAAGATAGATATATGATTACCATAAAGATTTTTGTCAATCTACCCGTATATAATCTCGATTCCTCTATATATTTCTTTACTAAACAGGCTCGCATTTGAGAATTCGTGTTTATGGAATCAAGTGCGATCGACCGCGATTAAAATCGAGCGAATAATTTTACGAAAAACATTTAAAGCTCAACCATAATTAACAATAAAAACACTCTAGTGCAATTACAGGAGGCTTAATGACAATTACTAACCACTCGCTTTTCATATTAAAGCTTTTCGTAGTTTTAGGCTCTGGATTGGTAGCAGGAGTCTTCTTTGCTTTTTCATCCTTCGTAATGAAAGCTCTAGCTAGACTCAAACCCTCAGAGGGTATTGCTGCTATGCAGTCTATTAATATTACCGTAATTAATCCCTGGTTTATGACAGCATTGTTTGGTACGGGAGTAGTTTGTTTATTTTTAGTTAGCTTTTCATTGTTAAAGTTGCATCAATCGGCTTCAATTTACTTACTAGTTGGCAGCATACTTTATATTGTTGGTACGGTAGGCGTAACAATCGTTTTTAATGTACCTTTGAACGAAGCTCTAGCGAAAGTCGAGCCAACAAGTACTCAAGGCGCAGCATTATGGGAGAGCTATCTTACTGATTGGACGTTTTGGAATCACGTTCGGACTATAGCAGCGTTTTTAGCTACAGGAGCGATCGCTCTGAGTTTAGTTTGATAAAAAATTTAATTATTAGGTTTGAAAACAGCGATCGCTTTGAATTTTTTCTAACTCCTCACTCTCGATCCTCCTACCCAATAACATAAAGTGTCTCAAATAAATACAGTCAAACTCCAGCAAGATACGGTTAGTCTAAAAACCTGGATCGGTATCGCAGGTGCCATGTTGGGTGCGTTTATGGCGGTGCTGGATATTCAAATTACCAATTCGTCTTTAGAAGAAATTCAGGCAGCATTAGGAGCAACCTTAGAAGAAGGTTCCTGGATTTCAACGGCTTACTTAATTGCCGAAATCGTGGTAATTCCGCTAACGGGTTGGTTATCCCAGGTATTTTCGGTACGACGCTATCTTTTAGTTAACGTTACTTTATTTATCTTCTTCTCTATCTGTTGCGCTCAGGCATCGAGCTTGGGAGTAATGATTGTTTTTCGTGCCTGTCAGGGGTTTACGGGAGGGGTTTTAATCCCGATGGCGTTGACTATCGTTCTAACGTTTTTACCTCAATCGAAACAGCCTGTAGGAATGGCGTTATTTGCCATGACTGCCACTTTTGCACCTTCCATAGGTCCGACTATTGGCGGTTGGCTGACAGATAATATCGGTTGGGAATTTAACTTCTATCTTAATATTATTCCTGGATTAATTATGCTAACGGCGATCGCCTATGCTATTCCTGCCAAACCAATGCAGCTTCACTTACTCAAAAATGGCGACTGGTGGGGTATTCTCAGTATGGCGATCGGCTTGGGTTGTTTGGAGATATTTTTAGAAGAAGGCAATCGTAAAGACTGGTTCGGTTCGGAGTTGATTGTTCGTTGCGCTATCTTTGCCGCGATTTTTATCACTGTTTTCTTATGGATCGAACTAACTCGCCGTCAGCCTTTTATCAATCTGCGTTTGCTGCTCAGGCGTAACTTTAGCATTGGTAGTATAGCGGGACTGGCTTTGGGTTTGGGCTTATACGGCTCGGTTTATATTTTGCCCCTATATCTAACCCAAATTCAAGACTACACGGCAATGCAAATTGGGGAAGTAATTATGTGGTCTGGTTTACCGCAGCTATTATTAATTCCTCTAGTTCCCAAACTGATGCAGCGTTTTGATGTCAGGTTTTTAGCAGCAGTGGGATTTAGTATTTTTGCTTTAAGCTGCTTCATGAATTCTAGTATGACCAGTCAAACAGATATTACTCAATTACGCTGGTCGCAGTTGGTTAGGGCTTTAGGACAACCTTTAATGATTGTTCCTCTAACTACCATTGCTACGGGCAATATCGAACCCAAAGAGGCTGGTTCGGCTTCTGGCTTATTTAATATGATGCGTAACTTAGGTGGCTCGATGGGTATTGCTGCTTTATCGACTTTACTTTCCAGGCGAGAGCAATTTCATTCCAGTCACATTGGCGAAGCGGTTTCTCTGTACGATCCCCAAACTCAACAACGAATAGATCGCTTAATTCAAACCTTTATATCTCGCGGTAGCGATGCGGTAACGGCAAGACAACAGGCGATCGCAGTAATTGATAATCTCGTCCGTCGTGAGGCTTACACGATGGCTTATAACGACTGCTTTTATTTTATGGGATTTGCTATCTTACTCTGCGGTCTAGCGTTAATTTTCTGTAAAAAAGTCAAAACTGGTGGTAATACTGCCGCACATTAATTTAACTATGGGGTTTTTACCGTTTGTTTGTAGAGTGTTAAATAATAAATAATGCAGATAGAAAATAAACACGATCTGACCGCCAATGTCTCATAAAATATTGATTGTCGAAGATGAGGCTGAAATTGCTCGTTTAATTACTCTCAATCTGGAAAAAGAAGGATTTGATTGTCAGCACTGTCGCGATGGCATAGCGGCTTTAGCAGTATTTAAAGAACAGCAACCAGACGTAATCGTTCTCGATCTAATGTTACCAGGATTAAACGGCTTGGAAGTATGTACTCGTATTCGCCGCGAAACTGAAGGCAAAGATCCCTATATCTTAATGCTTACGGCAAAAGGAGAGGAAATAGATCGGGTGGTCGGTTTGTCTACGGGTGCTGACGATTATCTAGTCAAACCTTTTAGCGCACCAGAGTTAATCGCCAGAATTCGTGCTTTGTTGCGACGTAGTTTGCGACATATAGAAACTGAAGACTTACAACTTCGTACCCAGCATTTTTCGGTCAACGAAACTCAACGCATCGCAGTCAAAATTGAGGGCAGCAAAGAGCAAGAGTTGAATTTAACATCAATTGAATTCGATCTGCTCAAAACTTTTGTCAGTCAGCCTAATCGCGTTTGGAATCGCACTCAGCTAATCGACCGTCTGTGGGGAGATGATTTTTATGGTGACGATCGTGTCGTAGATACTCACATAGCCCGACTGCGTAAAAAAATCGAACCAGATTCGGCTCATCCTCAGTTTATTAAAACAGTGTTGGGAGTAGGGTACAAATTTGAAGACGAGAAAACCTCATAAAGCAGTGAACAGTGTTTACCGATCCGTTGATAATTGCTCATTGCTCATTGTCGAAGGGTTGGGCATTTTAGTTTTAACTTGTGACTTTTGCTATAAATATTGTGGCTAACTTTTTCTTGCGATTAAAACCCCTTTCTCTAGCAACACGCTTGTTTTTTTCTCATTTACTAGTAGCAATTGTCACCGTAAGTTTTCTGGTGATTGTGGGGAAAGCTGCTTCTCCCATTCTGTTTGCCAGACGTTTAGAGGCAATTGAAGCTAAAGGTTTCGATTTTCAGGATGTTCGTTCAGAGGTGGTAGAAGGCTTTGATAGTGCATGGCATAGTAGCACCTTGTGGTCGGTAATTGTCGGTACCACTGCCGCAGGAGTTTTGAGCCTTTGGGTAGCGCGGCGAATTACCAAACCAATGATAAAGATCGAAAGAGTTATACAGCAGTTTGCCAGGGGAAAGTTGAGTCAAAGATTGCCTCCTAATGATATACCCGAACTAAATCGACTTAGCACTAGTTTTAATCATATGGCAAGCAGTTTGGAAGGTGTAGAACAACATCGTCGAGAATTGATTGGCGATCTCACTCACGAACTACGAACCCCTTTGACAATTATTTACGGATATCTTGAAGGAATTACCGCTACTCATATTGAAGCTACCCCAGAAGTATACGAGCGACTGATGAAAGAAACCAAGCGGTTACAGCGTTTAGTCAACGACTTACAAGAATTATCCAAAGCTGAAGCAGGGTATTTAACCATTCATCTCGCGCCGATAAACTTGTATCCTCTATTGTCGGCTCTTGTAGAGAGGTTTGCCGCTCAGATACTAGAAGATTTGACCATTCGCCTGGAATGTCCGCCGACGTTGCCCCTAGTTTTAGCCGATTTAGACCGCTTAGAACAGGTTTTGGTAAATTTGCTGGGTAATGCCGTATCCTACACCGAAGCAGGCTCGATCGCCCTTAAAGTTTGGCAAACAGGGAAGCGAGTATGGCTAGAGGTAAGAGATACGGGAGTTGGAATTGCTCCAGAAGATTTACCCCATGTCTTCGAGCGTTTTTGGCGTTCCGAGCGGGCGATCGCTCGACAGAGTCGCGGTAGCGGTATTGGTTTGGCTATTTCTCGTCATTTAGTAGAATTACAGGGTGGCAAGATAGAAGTTGAAAGCGAGTTGGGTAAAGGAAGTACTTTTCGTTTTTCTCTTGTCGTTGCCGATCTTAGTTGATGCTTGCGATTTTATAACTATTAAATATTTTTGGATTTCATATTATTTTTCAGCTAGCGATCGCTACAAACGACTAGGGAAAAATAATTATATTTAGCCTCCCTGTTTTTAGCTTCCATGCGTATTCCCAAGAAGGAAGATAGATATTTCAATAAAGAAGTCAAACCATTCGCTCTACGATACTCCAACAACTTTCTTTGACTCCCGCACAAATATTCGATTTTTACTAAACTAGAGCTAACGCTTCGTAGCATCATAATATTCTCAGGTATTAAACTACTGGAAACTAGTTTATTATTTATGACTAGACTGACAATTTTAAACTCTAATTAATGAGATTGCCTCAGCTAAATTTAAAATTACGCGCTCTTAGCTCTAGAAATTATCGACTTTTCTTTTTCGGACAGGGAACTTCTCTAATTGGTACCTGGATGAATAACGTAGCCGCTATCTGGGCAGTCTATCGTTTGACTGATTCTCCTCTGGTGTTGGGAGTATTTGGTTTTTTGAGTCAGAGTCCCGCAATCTTGGCACCGTTGGCTGGCTCTTATGTCGATCGCCACAATCGCCGTCAAATTTTGTTAGCCACTCAAATGATTTCCATGTTGCAGTCTTTGACTTTAGCAGCATTAGCTTTGACAAACACTCTCAATATTGGAAATTTAATTATCTTAAGCTTTATTCAAGGTGTTATCAATGCTCTCGATCTGCCGACTCGGCAGGCTTTTTTACCAGAAATGGTAGATAAACGAGCAGATTTAAATAACGCGATCGCTCTTAATGCATCGCTTCTAGGTTTGTCGCGGTTACTCGGTCCTGCAATTGCCGGGGTGATAATTGCCAGGTACAGCACGGGAATTTGCTTTCTAATCGATGGACTTAGCTATATTGCCGTGCTTGCTTCGCTGTTGGCAATGAAGATTTCACCGAGTCAGACCTTACAAACTACGCATACCAAATTTTCTCAGCGCGAACTAATTGCTGGTTTCCGCTATGCTTTCAACTCCATACCAATACGAGTTATTTTGATATTGTTGGCTTTAGTCAACTTTATGGGTACCCCTTTGATTGCTTTAGGACCTGTCTTTGCCAGAGAATTTCTGGGCGGTAGTTCCCATACTTTTGGGTATATGATGACGACTTCAGCAGTAGGAGCTTTAATTGGTGCGGTTTATTTAAGTCTGCGTTCTGGTTTAGTCGGGTTGGAAAGGTTGTATGGCTTTGCCGCAGCTATGCTAGGTGTCGTACTGATTGTTTTTTCTCAATCGAGGGTTGTTTGGTTGTCATTTATGGCAGTTGCTTTTATCGGCTTGTTTTTAATTATTAATAATGCCGCTAGCAATACAATGATTCTGACTATGACCGAAGCCGACAAACAAGGCAGAGTTATGGGTATATATACCATCGCCTCTGACTCGATTATGCTACCCTGTGGTAATTTATTTGCTGGTGTCTTGGCGTATTTTGTCGGTGCGCCATCGACAATGCTGATTGAGGGTATATGTTGTCTAGTTGGGGCGATAATTTTCTGGCAATATTTACCTATAATTGAGCGATCGCTTAAAAATATTAGTTAAAGATAATTAAAACTCGTATCCCAAACTTATTTGACCTGGAGTCAAATAAACTTCTGTAGCTGTTTCCGTCCTAACGATTAACTTTCCCTCTGTCGTTACTCCTGTTACCGTTCCCCAATCGCCATCTATATTAATTTGCTGTCCCAAATTAATTAATAACTCTGAATATCTAGCTACAAGTTGTTTTGCACCTACTTTAAGATAATGCTGATATCCAAAAATAATACCGTAGGTGGCGATCGCCACTAGCTCTTCTAAAGAAGATAGGCGATCGCGATAAGACAATAGATTAATTCCTATTGCGGGGACGGGATTTGTCCAGTTAATTCCCACGCCAACAACGGCTTGCGTTATACGTTGCCGTTTAGCGCGAGTTTCAATTTTTATTCCTCCTAATTTGCGTCCCGACAAAACTAAATCGTTAGACCATTTGATCGAGACTGGTACATTGTAGCTGCGTAAGGTAGTAGCGATCCCCCAAGCCGTAGCCATTATCAAATGAAAATTGTTATTTAAAGCAAGATCGGGAAACAGCGATACTGAAAGATACATCCCGCCACTAGGAGACAGCCATTGTTTGCCCCATTGTCCCTTTCCTGCGGTTTGCTGTAGGGCAATTACCCCTAGAGAAATTTTAGAGTCGCGCTCGATTAATTGCCAAAGCTTTTGATTTGTAGATGGTATGCTTTCAAAAATATGTAAAGGTATAGGCGCAATTATTTTATTATGATTTTTACCTAAGTTTAAAAATACTTGTTGATATGTTTGGCGATTGAATACCATTTCAGCTAATAAAAACTTGCATAATTTTAACTAGCTAATTTTACTAAAAAATCGGGGTACAGTATTACTGTACCCCGATTAAATTATATAAATAACTTAAATGCTAAAAATACTAGTCTACTGCTTTTTTAACACTATCTTTTACGTCTTCTTTTGCATGTTTTGCGGAAGCTTCGGCTTGCTTAGACTGACCTTCTGCTTTATGTTCGGGATCGCCTGTAACTTTACCTAAAGCTTCTTGTGCTTTACCCTCTATGTTTTTAGCAGTAGCATTTGCTCTATCTTCGGTACTCATAAGTATCTATCTCCTGAATTTATATTTTTATCTTTGATTTAATTTTAGGTTTATAAATACAAACTATCATCCATCAAAAGTTTTATTATTATGCAATTTTTTAATAGTATTAAACACAAATACTTCTTAAGTGTGCAACTAAAGATATAGAATATTTTTGATTAATAACTCAATCTTTAAATTTGAAAAGAAAAAACAAAATTTGTATTGTTTCAAAGTTCAAGTTTAGTACTTTAGCTCAAACGCCGCGATCGCAATTTATACACTAGTGCAGAATTTGGCGTAGTATCAGTAAAAGCCAATTAATATTTAGCCCTCGTATATGCCACGAAAAGTTGTTATTGCCTCGGATGCTCAAATTGTAGTAGATGCTGGTGCTGCCGTAGCCGATCGCGGAGGTAATGCAGTTGATGCGGCGATCGCTGCAACTTTAACTTCTATGTGTACCAACCTCGGTATTATTGCTCCTGGTGCTAGCGGCTTTATTACTATCTGGCGCGAAGGCGAAGAGCCAACTGTTATCGATGCCTACGCCGAGATGCCAGGAAGAGGTTTGGACTCGGTAAAGTTTGGCAGTGGGATGCAAGAGGCATTTTTTGATTATGGTGGCGGTACGAGTACGATGGTAGGCTATGGTTCTGTAGCTACCCCTGGAATATTTGCTGGGTTGAATTTGGCAGCAGAAAAATATGGCGATCTTCCCTGGTCGGAAATAGTGGCTCCAGCCCAACAGCAGGTAATTAAAGGCTTTCCTCTATCGGCAGTAACGGCAAAATACTTTTCCTATACCCATCAGGTTATTTTTGGCTGGCATCCTGATAGCTATAGTGCAATACACAAAGCCGACGGCAGCCATTTAAGCTCTAGTGATTTGGTGCGACTGCCCGAACTAGCTCGAAGTTTAGAGCTTATCGCCGAACGGGGAGTGGATGTTTTATATGGTGGCGAGTTAGGCAAAAAAATTACCGCCGAAATTCAAGCCAATCAGGGTTTATTAACTCTGGAAGATTTAAAGTGCTATCGAGCGATCGAGCGATCGCCAATAACGATAGAGTTTGGAGATTGGGAAATTGCTACCAATCCTGCTCCAGCAGTGGGAGGTACTTGTCTGGCAGCGATGCTGTTGTTGCTAGACAAGCGATCGCATCAGGAATGGAATGCCCAAACGGTAAAAGAAATAGCCGAGATCCAGCAGGCGGTATTGCAATATCGCAGTAACTATTTAGAAGGAGTCAGCGAAGAGCTAATTGAAAAAGAGGCAGTTCGATTACTAGAAATGGCGGCTAAAGACGACTGGCAACAGTTAACTAAATCTCCGTCTACGATTCATATTTCAGCAGTAGATAGTGATGGTTTGGCTTGTTCGATTTCAGCTTCTTCGGGATATGGTTCGGGGGTAATGCCTGGAGGTACGGGATTGTGGCTTAATAATTCGTTAGGCGAACTTGAGTTACATCCCCAGGGTTTACACGACTTATCCCCAGGTACTCGTCTTACTTCTAATATGGCACCGACGATATGTCGGCACACCGATGGTTCGGTGCTAGCGATTGGCTCTCCTGGGGCATCTCGCATTACTACCGCAATCGCACAAGTATTATTTAATTTTATTAGTCTGGATCTATCTTTAGAACGAGCCATATCTCACCCCCGACTGCACTTTGAAGTTTTTAACCAGTCACCTGCGATCGCGTTTGAAACTGGGTTGAACGTAGAGACACTAGATTTATCTACCCGTCAATTTGAAAAGCTTTCGATGTATTTTGGGGGAGTGCAAGCTGCTTTGTGGAGTTCTACTAATGGTTTGACCGCTGCTGCCGATCCTCGTCGTACTGGCGGCATCGCCTGGGGAGAAAATTAACTGAAATAATTGAAGCTGCTTTACAAGAGCAAACTTAATTGAGTTTAATTCTCCCAAACTATTTATATTATATTTTTTATAATTACTATAGTTAATAGAATTTCATCCAAAAAACATATTATTTATATTTGCTATAATGTAGGCATCTGTATAGAAAAGCTGTATATTTTCTATATTAGTTTGATTTTTCATAGCGATCTAAGTTGTTTTGTTTGGCAAACAAAAGAAATTTCAATATTATTGCTAGTTAATATCAGTTTTTTATCAAAAAAACTAGACAAATATTGGTTTTCTAAGTTTAAGAAAATCAAGCTAAATCACAACTAAATATTATCGTTGGGGGAGGAAATACAATATGCCCCAATTAGCACCACACATTTTTGAACTACTGCACCAACAAGGAGTACAACACTCTTTTGGAATTCCAGGAGACTTTGCTCTAACTCTTTACGATGCCCTGGCAGAAAGCAAAATTGAACCCATCGTCATGACTCACGAACCCTGTGTTGGCTTTGCAGCCGATGCTTACTCTCGCATTCGCGGCTTGGGATTGGCTGTTGTTACCTATAGTGTTGGTGGGTTAAATATGGTTAATGCCGTAGCGGGGGCTTACGCTGAAAAATCACCCTTAGTGATTTTAAGTGGCAGTCCTGGTGTTAGAGAAAGACAAGAAAAAAAATTGCTGCATCATAAAGTAAAAACTTTCGATACCCAAAGACGAGTTTACTCAGAAATTACACTTTATACTGCACTCTTAGACGATCCTGCTACTGCCGACGTGCAAATTCATCGCGCGATCGACTACGCTACAACTTTTAAGCGTCCAGTTTACTTAGAAATTCCTCGCGATATGGTGTACGCAGAAATTGAAGAAGCCAAACACTTACCACCACCAATTAAGCAAACAGTACCCGAAGCACTACTAGAGGTAATAGCAGAGACTTTAGAGATGCTGCATGCGGCTCGATCGCCAGTATTAATGGTTGGTGTAGAATTACATCGCTTTGGTTTACAAGATAAAGCAGTTTCCTTAGCAGAAAAACTTGGTATTCCAGTATGTTCGACCATGTTAGGTAAGTCGGTGTTCCCTGAAAAACATCCGCAATATATTGGCATTTACAACGGAGAGGCTGGCGATCCTTACGTACGCGACACAGTAGAAGAATCAGACTGCTTGCTAATGCTAGGGGTATTTATGACCGATATTAATTTAGGCATGTTTAGCTCTCATCTAGAGCCAAAGCGCACTGTTTATGCTACTTCCGAAAGTATTGCCATCAAACATCATGAGTATCGTAACGTACTGTTTGCAGATTTTGTCACGGGTTTGGCTGATAGTAAAAATTTACCCAGTTACGATTTAGCTTCAATCTCAGCAATGCAACCAAGGGTAGCTCCTGCTTACGGCAATATCTCCATGAGTGGCTTACTATACGAACTCAATCAATTTATCGATCGTCATACTTTGTTAATAACAGATGTCGGAGATACTTTGTTTGCAGCCGATGATGTCCAGATGCACGAAGGAACGTCATATTTATGCCCTGCTTTCTACGCTGGTATGGGTTTTGCCATTCCAGGAGTTATTGGGGCGCAATTAGCCGATCCATTTCGCAGAGCGATCGCGCTGGTAGGAGATGGAGCATTTCAGATGACAGGTATGGAACTGTTAACAGCTAGGCGATTGGGTCTAAAGCCAATAGTCATTGTAGTTAATAATGGCTCGTACACTTCTTTGCGTTCGATGGCTCACGAACGAGCAGATTTTGTTAAAATTTCGAGCATGAACTACGCTCAGTTTGCTAATTTACTGGGCGGTGGCGGATTTATCGTTGAAACTGGCGCACAACTACGACAAGCATTACAGCAAGCTCGTGCGAGTGAAAATTTTAGCATTATTGATGTACGCCTGTTACCCGAAGATATTTCCCCTGCAATGCAGCGATTGAGCGATTTATTTGCCAAAACTTTAAAAGGATAGCAAAGAAATACATTTTAAAATTTGCTTTTTAGTCAGTCAGCATTAATATTCATTGATAAGGAATCGCTAGTTACTAACTGATGAACGGTTCTCAATAATTCCTCATTAGTATAGGGTTTGTCGATAAAAGCCGTAATATTAGAATTAATCTCGGCGATAATTTCTTGACTGGAGATTAAGCCACTAACGGCGATTATTTTGATTTCTGGATTGATTTTTTTAAGAGTACGAATTGCCGTTTTACCATTCATTCCAGACATCATAATATCCATAATCACCAGGGCGATCGCCCGATCGTTTTGGACGTAAGTGGCGATCGCATCGATACCGTTACTAGCGGTTAAAACTCGATAGTTAAAAGTTTCTAACGTAGCTTGAGTTACTTTTGAGATTGAACTTTCATCATCGACAACCAAAATTAATTCGCCATTACCAGAAGGTATCTGTTCTGTCTCTGCTGAAGATGTCGATAATGTCTCGCAAGCTGGTAAGAAAACTTTGAATTGAGTTCCCTTACCGTTATGTCTTCTGTCGCTAACCACATCGATGAAACCACCATGACTTTTGACAATACCAATGGCGGTGGATAAACCCAAACCCGTACCCCGACCGATTTCTTTAGTGGTAAAAAACGGTTCAAAAATGCGATCGATTATTTCGGGAGCAATTCCCATACCAGTATCGGCAACGGTAATTAAAACATAAGAACCTTCACTGGCATCTAAATGCAGTCGAGTATATTTGGCATCAACGGTAAAATTTTCAGCGGAAATGGTTAGTGTGCCGCCTTCGAGCATGGCATCTCTGGCATTAACTGCCAAATTCATCAATACCTGATGTAGTTGATTGACATCGCCATTAATCGTCCACAGGTTTTTGGGCGCATCAATATTTAAGTCAATAGTTTTAGGAAAAGTTTCGGTGACTATTTGTCCGATCTCGGCAATTAAATGACGAATTTGTACGATACCGCGATCGCCTTCCAAGCCTCGGGCGAAGGTAAGAATTTGTTTTACCAAAGCCGCTCCTCGCTGGGCATTGGTTTCCATAATTTTAAAAAACTCTTTGGTTTGTTCGTCTAAGTTAGTCAACTTGAGGGGCAGTAGTCGAGAAAACCCCAGAATCGGAGCCAGAATATTATTGAGATCGTGAGCGATACCACCAGCCAGAGTGCCTAAACTTTCCAAGCGTTGGGTGCGAAGAAATTGCGTTTCTAGCTGTTTTTTCTCGGTAATGTCGGTGTTTACTACTAAATATGCCTGTAAATTGTTTGAGTCGTTTTTTACTAAGGTCCAGCGACTTTCAACCGTAATGGTTTTACCTGCTTTAGTAATGTGGTTGAGTTGTCCCTGCCATTCACCTCGTTGTCTAACTGTCTGGCTAATTGTGCTTAATTCTGCTGTAGATTCTCGATTGAAAAGCCGAGCGGCATTTTTATTTACAGCTTCTGCTTTTGTCCAACCATACAGTTTTTCAGCTCCCTGATTCCAAAACGAGATTCGGTCGTCTAAACCTCTAACCATAATTGCATCGTTAGCAACATCTAATAAAGCTGCCTGTTGACGAATTTTTTGTTCTGCTTGCTTGAGATTGGTAATATTTCTCCCTTCAGGAATTAGCAGCGTAACTTTTCCCGTATCGTCTTTTACTGGAGTGAGAGAAAAGTCTACAGTAATGACGCGATCTTCAGTGCCTGGATGATCCACTTCAAACCGAACAAATTCTCCTGTTGCCGCACGCGCAACCGCACTTTTAAGAAGTTGTTGACTTTCTTCAGACATCGACCACCAGGGAGTGTCCCAAAAAGGTTTGCCAATTACATCTTGAGGAGTCAAGCCGACAAAGTCCAATGCAGTTTGGTTAGCTTCAATAATCTTGCCATCGGGTTCTAGAAGTCCCATAAACTGGAAAGTTCGGTCGAATATTCCTCTGAATTTACGTTCGCTGGTTTTTAGGGCGGCTTCGCTTTGCTGTCTGCGATTAGCTTGAGCGATAATGTTAGCGATCGCCTGGATAAAATTAATATCTTCTGGGCTGAAAATTCGTTGTTTGGTTGTATGAATACCCAAAATGCCGAACGGTTTATCTTTACCAGCAATAATTACGCTCACTCCGCTTACTACCTGGTGAGCGAGTAATAAATCAGGTCCGCTAAAGCGAGTTTCTGAAGCTAACTCTCTTACTACTACTGGTTCGGCACCAAGAAGAGTATAACCAGCTTGAGAGTTGGTATCGGCTCTGACTGTAGCAACTCCCACCAAACCTTGATGCCAGCCTACTCCTGCTTTGAGCAAGAGGTTTTTTCCATCGGGAAGTAATTCTAAGACTTTGCAGTATTCTACATCTAATACTAGAGCTACCAAATTTACCGTTCGCTCCATTAAAGATGATATATTTTCTGCTAAAGCATATTGCCCTAGTTGCGCTATTGCTTCTTGCTGTTTGGCTTTAGTCTGAAGCTGTATTTGAGCTTGTTGCCGTTCTAATTCGGCTGTAGCGCGGCTAGCAAAAATTTTTAATACTTCTTCAACTAGCGCAAGATCTTCCAAAGGTTGGCTGTCAACAACAGCAATTAAACCCGAAACTTTTCCCGATTCATCAAAAATCGGCATTCCCGCATAGCTTTCTGCTTGCATTACTTCTAAAGGTGGAATGTGGGGAAATAGTTGTCTAACCGCTTGAGGATAAACACAGAGTCCTCGTTCGATGACCTTGCCACAAGGGCTATCAGCTAGATCGTATTCAAAATTGCTAATAATTTGACCTTTACCATATACTGCTATGGTTTCGATCTTGTCTGCATCTGGCTGAATTAGTTTGCCCACGAAAGCATAATCTACTTTTAGCGTCTTGCTCAGATACTCAAATAAAGATGGCAAAAAATTTGCTCCTGCTTCAACTGAGACTCCAGAAGCAATGTCTTTTAAAACTTCTTCGCGTCGTTTGCGATCGCTAATATTAGTTACCGTACCTAAATATCCCGTAACTTTTCCCGAAGCCTCATAAAGAGGAACTGCATTACCTGCAACCCAAATTGTTTTATCTTCGGAGGTTCTAAAGCGATATTCCAGGTTAAACTCTGTTTGAGTTCGTGTTGCATCGTACCATTCAGCAAAGACGCGATCGCGATCTTCAGGGTGTAAAGCCTCAACCCATCCTTGCCCTAATGTTTCGGTAACAGACCTTCCAGTCATTGCCTGCCATTTAGCATTAACAAATATACAGTCGCCCTTGGCATCAGTTTGAAAAATTCCTACTGGGGCAAAAGTTATCAAAGTTTTATACAAATTTTCAGCCTGTCTGCGCCGATTGAGTTCGGTTTGTGCCTGCCGATATAGTTCTCCTTGTTGGATGGCGATTTCTACATTAGTAGCTAATAACCGCAGTAGTTCTAGTTCGGATTCTTGCCAATTTCTCGGCGCAGAACATTGATGAACGATTAACAATCCCCACAGATGGTCGCTTTCAGAAGCTTCATCGCTCAACACAATCGGAATAGCTATGTTAGCTCTAACTTGAATACTAGTTAAAAATTCGAGGTGACACTGACTTAAATGAGCGCGGTTAATATCTGCTAAAGAAAAAATACGCTTTTTTAGCTCTGAATCACGCCAGCTTGGTTGAAAACAAGAGTCTGCAAAAGTGCGATCGGCGATCGACCATTGAGGATTACTTACGGCTTCATTAGTAACCGTACCGCTGCCATCTGGTTGAAAACGGTAAATCAACACTCTGTCTGCTTCGATAAGCTGTCTGACTTCGTCTACAGTATTGTTTAAAATCGTTTTTAAATCTAATGACTGACGGATACGTAGAGCGATCGCTGCCACTATTTGTTCTCTAGATAATCTTTCTCGAACTGCTCGATCTTGCTGGCGATTATCTATTAACGATAAACTATTGCTTGACTTTTGCTCGGCTTGATTGACTGAGTTTTCTCTCAGTTCGATTCTTTGAAAAATACTATCGCGACTAATTAAGCCGATAAGCTGGCAGTCATTGTCTATTACTGGTAAGTAACTAATCTGATGCTGGCGTAGTAAAGCGATCGCCGTAGAAATATCTTCCGAACCAGTTAGTCGTAGTGCAACAAATTCTCTGCACATTACTTCACTAACAAATGTAGCTGCTAAATCTCTATTTGCGGCGATTGAGTCGATCGAGTCTCGCTCGGTAAATATTCCCTGAAGACGGGCATCTTCAACTATTAAAACGCAGCTATTGTGAAAGCGATCGGCATAATTTGAATCTAAAGAATTATTATTATTGCTTGCACCACTCTTTTTTTTCTGCATCAAGCGAATAACTTCCGCAACCGAGGTTTGGGAAGTTACTGCTAGAGGCTGGCGATCGATTACTCGTTCTAAAGAGAAAAAGTGATTTGGCTGCATGAAGAATTTAATTGAAAAACATTTCGAGCAATACTTATGTTAGATAAAATTAGATCGAAATACAGTTGCTAATATCAATTAGGTTACTCTAAAGACAGGTAGATTTGGAGTGTAAAATTTGTTGTTGGCGGTCAACTACTAACTATTATCTACCAATTGTCTCCCTAATAGTTAGTGAGAATGTTTGAGTATAGTAAAGTTTAAATAAACAACGCTCAATTTTTACATCTAAATCAATTGCTCTAGCTGCATAGAGAGTAACTAACGCGATCGCTTCATAAAGTGACTTTACGTTCTGCTGGCAGACAATTGGCAATTTAGCCGAAGTTTCTCTGGCGCGATCGCTTTTTCGCTAATTTAGCAAACGGGAAAAATACAGGCGTTAGCAGCTTCATAACGAGTTGCCATACTCTAACGGGCTTACCAGCAGTCATCCATCTGTTTCTTCATCAGTTCAAATGTTAAATAACAATTGTTTATTGATAACTGCTTATTGCTCATTAATAAGCGGCTACTTTTTCTTGGCGTGTAAACTTGCTTTATAATCTCCGTAATAACAGCTAAATTCCCAAAATTTTTGTACCCATACTTTAGCTTTTTTGGTTACAATCAAGACTTTGTTGTTATCGCTTGTTGGATAGTTTGTGTTAGTTCTATAAAAGTTCATTGGTTTACTCCTTTTTAGATTGTTTTTTCAAATAGCTTTATGAGCTGCGATAGCTTTTATCGCTCCGAGTTCTTACATATTTATCCAAATCAAAATATCGAACTGACGTTATTTTCACATGGCAATTTATTTTTTCTTGGCGTGCAAACTTGCCTTATATTCTCCGTAATAACAGCTAAATTCCCAAAATTTTTGTACCCATACTTTAGCTTTTTTGGCTAAAGCTATAACTTTGTTATTGTCGCTCGTTGGATAATTTGCGTTAGTTTTGTAAAAGTTCATTAGTTACTCCTTTTTAAATTGTTTTTTTTAAGTAGTTTTATAAGCCGCGCATGCGTTTTTCTATCCAGATTCTTACATCCCCATCAGAACCAAAAGTATGAGATTTACGAGTAATAGGGTCGTACACCTGCCAAAATAAGTGACCGTAGCGATCGCATTTTTGTTCGACTTGAAGTTCGTTTTTTGGAACGAACAAACTATGTCTGATATTTGTTAAAATTTTGGCGGCAAACCCAATAATGTTTATCATAAAAACCTCCAATTGCTATATTTGCAAACATTTAAACAAGGCACTCACAACCCTGTAAAATTGAAATAACTTAAGAATTACGATAATTCTCAATCGAGAATAAGTAGGGTACTGTTGCAAAATTGGTAAATAAACAAACAGGAAGATTTGTTATAACTTTGCTTTTGCCCTGTTAATTTAATTTATTCTTGTTTTACGAGTTGCAATTGCTTTATTATTGTTGGTGAATTTGGCTCGTAAATTACCAGTCAAGCCAGCTGCTCGATCTAATAAACCAATTAAATAAGCTTGATTTTCTGCTATTTCGCGATCGCTTATATTTCGCGCTTCTGTTTGTAAAATAATTTTCATAACTAACTCCGATTTATTTGCTTTAAATAAACTGTAGCGATTTAGTTTTTTAGATACAAAACATTGTCTGCATAGTAAGTATGAATAAAATTAATAGTTCTGGATTTCAGTCCCTATCTACTTTGTAGGATAGTCAGTAAAGATCGGATTGAAAAGCAACTTGGTAATCTTGCTAAGATATTGCACAAAGATTGACCATCAAACCTATGAGCGCGATCGATCCGTACAAACTAAAAATCTCACAGCTACGAACTTTGGTTGCGGTGGCGGACTATCACAATTTTAGTGAGGCAGCTTTACACCTGGAGATTTCCCAGTCAGCAGTCAGTCATGCGATCGCAGCTTTAGAAACAGAATTAGGAGTAATTTTATTTCATCGCGGGCGCAATGGTGCAGATCTTACGGCAGTAGGAAAGCAGTTGATTGTGCCAGCCAGAGAAATTTTGGATTTGCTACAAAAAATTGCCACAGAAGCCAATCGAGCCAAAGGTTTAGAAGGGGGAAATATTAGATTAGTATCTTTTCGCAGTGCCGCAACACATATATTACCCGCACTCATGGCTCAGTTTCGCAGTCGGTTTCCCGCGATCGAGATTGAAGTTAATGATGTTGACGAACATTTTGAAATTGAAAGTATTTTACGTTCGAGCAAAGCCGATATTGGAATTATTGATTTACCGTGTTCTGAAGAATTTGAAACTTGGGAAATTTATCGCGAAGAATATGTAGTGTTGTTGCCTCGCAGTGCAAATTTAAAACAGACACAGTTAACTTGGGAACAACTGGCTACATATCCTTTAATTATTTCGGCAAAAAATAGCTGTTCTCTAGAACTTCGCAAATACTTACAGCGATCGCCCAAACCAGTAAATATTGGTTATGAAATGCGGGAAGATTCTACTATAGTCGCTATAGCAATGCAGGGTTTAGGTGCTGCAATTATGCCTCGTCTTGCTGCCGAACCTATCCCCGAACAGTTAAAAGTTTATTCTTTACCAACTTCTCTAGAAAGAAGTATTCAAGCGGCAGTGCTAAAAGATGCTCTTCACACTCCCGCAGTTTTTGCTTTTCTCGATGTTTTGAAAAAATACAGCGCACTCTCTAAAGCAAATCGAATTGCTGGTTAGCTATCTAGACTGGAAGATATAGTTTTTATTCAGCCAAAAAAGCCTACTCTTAAGAAATGCAACATTAATCTAGATGTAAATATGGTTTCAATTCAAAATCGGATTGTATTGGTTACAGGTGCGAGTAGTGGCATCGGTGCAGCTTGTGCCAAAGCGTTTGCTGCTGAAGGTGCAGCGTTGATTTTAGCCGCACGACGTAAAGAAAAACTCGAAGCAGTTGCTGCCGAGATTAAAGAAGTTAGCGATACTAAAATTCATCTATTAGAGATGGATGTTAGCGATCGCGCCACTGTAGAAAAATCTTTATCTTCTTTACCCAAAGCTTGGCGCGATGTAGATATTTTGGTTAATAATGCGGGGTTGAGTCGTGGTTTGGAAAAGCTCTATGAAGGAGACATCCAAAATTGGGAAGAGATGATCGATACCAATGTTAAAGGATTACTGTACGTAACGCGATCGCTTTTGCCAGGAATGGTAAAGAGACAGCAGGGACACGTAATTAATATTGGCTCGATCGCGGGACATCAAAACTATCCTGGGGGTAATGTTTATTGTGCTACTAAAGCAGCAGTTAGAGCTTTGTCGGAAGCATTAAAGCTAGATTTATTCGGTACTCCAATTCGAGTAAGTTGTGTCGATCCTGGTACGGTAGAAACAGAGTTTAGCCAAGTGCGATTTAGAGGCGATACGGAAAGAGCAGAGAAAGTATATCAGGGTTTCACTCCTCTAACTCCCGACGACATTGCCGAAATTGTCGTCTTTTGCGCCACTCGTCCACCCCACGTCAACATTAGCGAGCTTTTGGTTTTAACTACAGATCAGTCAAGTGCAACCATGATAAACCGTCAAAGTTAAAAGTTTCATGACTTTTACAGCAAAATGTTTGTGGCGAACAAAAAAGCTCGATTTGCTTTTATAAGCTTTTGGTATCGAAACAGTATTCAATTTTATTTAGTTCGGATTTTATTGCCGTGTCTTATCAGCGTTCTCTTTGCAATAACCATACTCCTTGGCGACTGTTCGTCAAGCATGGCAGGCTGCATAAGCACTTAATCAACAGAAGCGGAGTTGGTTCTCCCAACGCATTTAATTAGTTTTATCTGGCTTTTTCTGTTAGGTAGCTACAGGACTTCTCTAAGTAGAATCAGCCAATAATATTTTTATTCTGGCGATCGCAGTATATTTTTGCGTTCTAGTTCTGATGTGAATTTATGTTCGTTGTCTTAAAGCTTTTTCTAGATGTAACGCGATCGCATTCTTAATTTTAAATTCAAATACCAATCGTTTATAGGAGGCAACACGATGTTAGATCGTACTGACGAGCCGATGAATGTAACGAATTTAGAGGAAGTTACATCCTCACGTTCGCGAAACGAAGTATCGCTGACTCAAATGGATGTCGAGTCATTATGGCATCCGATGGTGCAGCACAAAAAATATCAACGCAACCCACCCAAACGCATGGATACGGCAGCAGGTTGCTACGTCACCGATAGCGAGGGTAAAGAATACCTAGATGGGGTGTCGGGACTGTGGTGCGTTAATGTCGGCTATGGACGAAAGGAATTGGCAGAAGCAGCACGCGAACAGCTTGTAGAACTGTCTTATTTTCCTCTTGTGATGAGCCATTCTCCTGCAATAAAACTGGCAGCCAAACTCTTAGAGTTATTAGATTTTGAAGGCAAAGTTCACTTTTCCAACAGCGGTTCGGAAGCCAACGAAACGGCATTTAAAATGGCGCGTCAATATCACGCTCAAACGGGTAGCGGTTGGCGGTATAAAATCATTTCTCGCTATCGAGCATATCACGGCAATACTATGGGTGCGTTGAGTGCTACCGCTCAAGCCGAACGTCGCGCTAAATACGAACCTCTCGTACCTGGTTTTTTTCACGTTCATCCACCCTACTGCTATCGCTGTCCGTTTGGTAAAACCTATGGCTCTTGTAATATTGAATGTGCCAGTTCTATCGAAAATACGATCGTTCATGAAGGGGCAGAAACTGTTGCGGCAATCATCGTCGAACCCGTAATTTCTGGCGGCGGTGTTATCGTACCTCCCGATGAATACTTACCGATGTTAAGAGATATTTGCGATCGCTACGGTATTATTTTAATCTTCGATGAGGTTGTAAGCGGTTTTGGACGTTTGGGTAAGATGTTCGGACACGAACACTGGGAAGTTAAGCCAGATATGATTACTCTGGCAAAAGGCATTACCAGTGGTTATTTACCCCTATCGGCAACTGTCACCCAACAGCATATTTTTGAAGCCTTCTTAGATGAAACCGATTCAACTTCTCATTTTCGCCATATTAATACTTATGGCGGTAATCCCGCTTCGACCGCTCTGTCTTTAAAAAATATTGAAATTTTAGAAACCGAACGGCTAGCAGAAAATGCCGCCAAGATGGGAGCTTATTTGAGATCGGAACTAGCAACTTTAGAAGACCATCCCTATGTAGGAGATATACGCAGTAAAGGATTGCTCTTAGGTATCGAATTAGTGGCAGACAAACAGACTAAAGAACCTCTGGCGGGAGAAAAAGTAGGGGCAATTGTCTCTCACTGTTTGAAACTGGGTACGATAATCGGACGTAATGGCAGCACCGTACCAGGGCTTTCTAACGTGTTAATTATCGCTCCACCTTTGATTTTGTCCGAGGCAGACGCAGACATCATAGTTAATAGCTTGAAGCAAGCTTTGGATAGTCAGGTTTAGTGAAAGGGTAAAGGACTGTATCTCTTTATTCCTGTAAAAGATATTTTTCAAATTTGTCAATCATTCATACACAAAAAATAGAGGTTAATTATGGAAGTTGGAGTACCAAAGGAAACTAAAGATCGAGAATTTCGGGTAGGTTTATCACCTGCTAGCGTTCGCGTTCTGGCAGATAGAGGACATCATGTGTTTGTTGAAACTCAAGCAGGCATCGGTTCTGGCTTTAGTGATGAGGAGTATCAAAAAGCTGGTGCGACTATTGTTTCACAAGTTAAGGATGCCTGGAATAGAGAACTGGTAATAAAAGTCAAAGAACCACTAGCAGCAGAATATCAGTTTATCCAACAGGGACAAATACTGTTTACCTATCTACATTTAGCCGCCAGTAGATCGCTTACCGAATATCTAATTGATTCGGGAGTAACGGCGATCGCTTATGAAACTGTAGAACTCAATCGCACTTTACCCTTACTCATGCCGATGAGCATAATTGCAGGTAGGCTGGCGGTACAGTTTGGCGCACGCTTTTTAGAACGACAACAGGGAGGCAGAGGAGTTCTGTTAGGCGGCATCCCTGGCGTGTCTCCTGGTCAAGTCACTATCTTAGGCGGCGGTGTCGTCGGTACGGAGGCGGCAAAGATCGCCGTAGGTATGGGTGCGAAAGTACAAATTTTTGATATCAACGTCGAGCGATTATCTTATCTAGAAACGCTGTTTGGTTCTAGAGTAGAACTACTTTACAGCACTCCTGCCGCTATCGAAGCTGCCGTTCCCGATGCAGATTTATTAATCGGTGCGGTATTAGTCCCAGGTAGAAACGCTCCCACTTTAGTCGATCGCGCTTTAGTCGCAAAAATGCGTTCTGGTTCGGTCATTGTCGATGTTGCTGTAGATCAAGGAGGATGTATTGAAACCCTGCGTCCGACTTCTCACAGTCAGCCTACCTATGTCGAGTCGGGAGTAGTACACTATGGCGTACCTAATATGCCTGGTGCCGTACCCTGGACGGCTACTCAAGCTTTAAATAACAGTACCTTGCCCTATGTAATTAAACTTGCCGACTCTGGAATTAAAGCTTTAGAAAATGATGCTGCTTTGGCTATGGGTTTAAATGTTAAGAACTATCAGTTAGTTCATCCTGTAGTGAAACAAGTATTTAAAGATTTAACTACTCGTAATGTTGAGTTTGCCTTAACTTGAGTAGAGCGATCGCTTTTTAGGCTCGAAGCTTTTGAAAGCTGTAATAATACCATTTCTTGAAACTAGCTAGATAGATAAAATTAAAAATGTAGGTTGGATTGAGGTACGTTCGCGAAGCGTTCTCGAAGAGTAACCCAACATCAATAGGCTTTTGTTGGGTTGCACTATCGTTCAACCCAACCTACCAAGTCTCCAGTTACTTTTGAGAATTGGTATAAGTTTAAAAACGAGCAATTAAAAAGCATCAAACAATCTTTATTAGCAAACTGTTTGAATCGTTTGTCAAAACAGTTTGTTAATTTCACTTGGCAATTTTTATGTTTTTTTATCTCAGAGATCGAAAAATAAGAGTAAAAATGCCAATTTATTTTAATTAATCAATTGCAAAAAATACAGCATTCAATAATCATATTTTTCGTTTAATATTTTTAATTAGAGCTTTGTAAATTTCGAATATTCTATTGCGATCGAGTACATATTGTATATTTAACAACAGTTTTTTTGGACAAACAATTGCAAGCTTAAAATCAAAATATAGGAAGTTGTGGCAATTTACGTTATGTATAAATGTTTATTTTATTGTTGAACATTTTCTGTTTAAAGAATCGAGCGAAATTGCAATTTAATTTAGATAAAAAATCATGAAACAATTATGGCTACAGCCTAAAAAATATTTTTGGGTTTTAATTCTGTTTATAGTTTTAATACCTCAAATTGCTTGGGGACAAGAAAAATCTGCTTCTGGTAATTTTTCAGGAGGATTTGAAGCAGCATTTCAAAAAATTGTCGATATTCTCAACCTGTTTTTGTACTTTAAAATTGGTGGTGAAAATGGGATGCCACTAATTGTTCTGTGGTTAATTGCTGGAGGCATCTTTTTTACTTTTAGACTTAAGTTTATTAATCTTCGTGCTTTCACACACGCTATTGACGTGGTGCGGGGTAAGTTTGACGATGATGAAGATGAAGGAGACGTTTCTCATTTCCAAGCTTTATCCGCAGCCCTTTCTGGTACGGTAGGAATCGGTAACATTGCTGGTGTGGCGATCGCTATACGGATGGGTGGACCTGGAGCGGCATTTTGGATGACTATGGCTGGTTTTTTGGGGATGTCGAGTAAGTTTGCCGAATGTACCCTGGGTCAAAAATACCGCATTATCAAGCCCGATGGTACGGTGGGCGGTGGACCGATGTACTACCTATCTCGGGGCTTGTCTTCTATCGGTATGAATCGCTTGGGTAAGGGACTTGGAGTAATGTTTGCTATCTTTTGTGCTATTGGTGCTTTGGGAACGGGAAATATGTTCCAGTCAAATCAGGCTTATGCAGCAGTATCCAACGTAATACCTTTTTTTGCTAACTACAGTTGGCTGTTTGGCATTCTGTTGACAACAGCAGTTGGGCTGGTGATTTTGGGCGGAATTCAGCGTATTGCAGCAGTAGCTGAAATATTAGTACCTTTAATGGCGGTAATTTACACCATAGCTTGTGTTTGGGTAATGCTAGTCAAATTTACCTCAATTCCTGGAGCGATCGCTACTATTGTTACTACTGCCTTTAGTCCAGAAGCAGTTGCGGGAGGAGCCTTGGGAGTAATTGTAATTGGATTCCAACGAGCGGTTTTTTCTAACGAGGCTGGCATTGGTACGGCAGCGACGGCTCATGCAGCAGCACGTACCGACGAACCAGTTAGAGAAGGTATAGTAGCTTTGCTAGAGCCGTTTATCGACACGATATTTATTTGTAACCTAACGGCGATGACGATTGTTCTAACTGGCGTTTATGCCGATCCCACCGCCACAGATCTTGACGGAGCGCAGCTTTCGGCAGCATCGTTTGCGACAGTTATTAGCTGGTTTCCCTATGTAATTGCTTTGGCTGGATTTTTATTTGCCCTTTCAACTATGATTTCCTGGAGCTATTACGGACAACTATCTTGGGCTTTTCTTTTTGGCGATCGCACCGTCAACATTTACAAAATAATCTTTTTAGCCTGTGTATTTATCGGCTCGGTAATCAATCTCGATTTAGTTTTACAATTCAGCGATATTTTAGTCTTGGCTATGTCTGTACCCAATTTATTAGGCTGTTTTCTCTTATCTGGTGTCATTGCTCGCGATCTAAAAAGCTATATGTCTCGCCTCAAGTCTGGGGAAATGCTAGCAGAAAATGAAAAAGTCAGAGAACCCGTATTGAAATAGAGGAAGTAAATTATACCAACTATCAAAAGTGCATAGACAAACCAGCAAATCACTAATTATTAAAAATAATTTACACGAACTTTGCTGCATCTTACTTTTGACTTCTTGGCGAGCGTTCCCTTGCTGAGGAAACCTCAGTGGGGTCTCGCCGCTTTTAACTTTTGACTTTTGACTTCAAAAAATGGATATCTACAGCAATGAATATTTAGTAGTAAGCAGTATTATTTTTCTGGCGGCTTTAACCCATAGCATAACTGGCTTTGGTTTTTCTATTGTTGCCATGTCTTTTTTACCTAGAATTGTCGGTTTACATACCTCAGTACCCTTAGTTACCCTGGTTACTATAGTTGGCAATTCAATAATCTGGTACTATTATCGGCGTGGTTCTAGTTTTAAAGCTGTAGGAAGACTGACTATTGCCTCCTTAATTGCCACTCCAATAGGCATTTATTTTCTCGACCTCATTCCCGAAACCATTGCTCTAAAAGGATTGGGAATTTTAATTGTCAGCTACGTACTTTACGATTGGTTCGATTTGACTCTACCCAAATTAAAGTCGCAAATCTGGGCTTATTTGTTTGGCGGGATATCGGGTATTCTCAATGGTGCTTATACAATTAACGGTCCCCCACTAATTGTCTACGCCAATTGTCGTCACTGGACTCCTGAAGAATTTAAAGGTAATTTAACCGCTTTATTTTTTTTTAGTTCCGTACTTGCTGCGATCGCTCACGGCTGGCAGGGGAATATAACCATATCTGTTTGGAAGTTTGCCATTTATAGCCTTCCTGCTTTTAGTGTTGGACTCTGGCTGGGAATAATATTTTCTAATAAGCTAAATCCCATTATTTTCAGGCGTATTACTCTAGCTTTACTGTTGATAGCGGGGGCGAGATTGCTAATTTAATCTTTCCAGAAAAAGAACGATTGTATTTTTTATTAAATTGAATCTCATACATTTTTTAACTTAAAGCATAGAATAACTGCTAAAAATGCGTAAAATTAGAAACTGTTTATTGTTTGATGCTTTTCAAGAGTTTTTGTGTTTACAAAACTTTTGAGAAATTGAAATATTCTCGTATATTTGGTGACAGTTTTTTTAAATAAATAATTGCAAGCTTAAAAACAAAATTCGTAGAAATAGCATTTTAAGCCAATTAACAGCGTTTTTGTAGCGGTTTTCAAATCAATGAAGTACAAATACAAACTCAGATTAAAAACCTAAAAATTTCTTTTCCTGTTCCCTGTTCTCTAACTCCATTAAAATGTACCTCATCTAACAGAGAATCGCTTATATATTGCAGGTTTAAAGTCTATTTGACTTGCGTAAGTATTAAAAAAAAGCTTAGAGCTAATAGCTACCACGAAGCGGTTAAAAAAGTCACAATTCAACCAAATAATAAATCATGAAACAACTATGGTTGCAATCTAAAAAATATTTTTGGTTTTTCTTTTTATCTATAATTTTAATTCCCCAAATCGCCCTGGCGCAGGAAGAAGCAACCCCTGGTGGTTTTTTAGGTGGCATTGAAGCAGTATTTCAAAAAATTGTCGATGTTCTAAATCTGTTTTTCTACTTTAAAATCGGTGGCGAAAATGGAATGCCGTTGATTGTCCTCTGGCTGATTGCTGGAGGCATATTTTTTACCTTACGGCTAAAATTTATTAATATTCGCGCCTTCAAACACGCCATCGACGTAGTGCGGGGCAAATTTGACGATCCCGAAGATGAAGGTGATGTTTCTCATTTTCAGGCACTCGCTGCCGCTCTTTCTGGTACGGTAGGCATTGGTAATATTGCGGGAGTTGCGATCGCGATTCGTCTGGGTGGTCCAGGGGCAGCTTTTTGGATGACTATGGCGGGKTTTTTGGGTATGTCGAGTAAGTTTGCCGAATGTACTCTCGGTCAGAAATATCGCATTATTAAACCCGATGGTACGGTTGGCGGTGGTCCAATGTACTACCTCTCTCGCGGTTTATCGGCGATGAATATGGCTGGTTTGGGTAAGGCATTGGCGGTGATTTTTGCGGTTTTCTGCGCCGTTGGCAGCCTGGGCATTGGTAATATGTTTCAGGCAAATCAGGCTTTTGCCGCAGTATCTAATGTCTTGCCGTTTTTTGAGAATCTTAGCTGGTTGTTTGGCATTATTCTGGCGGCTGTAGTTGGGCTAGTGATTATCGGCGGTATCGAACGTATCGGTGCGGTTGCTGGAGTCCTGGTTCCTGTAATGGCGGTAATTTATACTCTAGCTTGCTTGTGGGTAATGCTGGTTAATATTACCTCAATACCAGCAGCGATCGCTACAATTATTACTACTGCTTTTAGTCCTGAAGCCGTAGCGGGTGGAGCTATTGGCGCAATTGTCATTGGGTTTCAACGAGCGGCTTTTTCTAACGAGGCGGGATTGGGATCTGCCGCGATCGCCCATTCTGCGGCTCGTACCGACGAGCCAGTTAGAGAAGGTGTGGTAGCTTTGTTAGAGCCGTTTATCGACACGATGTTTATTTGTAATTTAACGGCAATTGTCATCGTTCTGACAGGGGTTTACGCCGATCCTAACGCTATAGACTTAGACGGAGCGCAACTTTCAGCAGCATCCTTTGCCACGGTTATTAGTTGGTTTCCCTACGTAATTGCCGTAGCGGGATTTTTATTTGCCCTTTCGACGATGATTTCCTGGAGTTATTACGGACAGCAGGCATGGGGATTTTTGTTTGGTGATAGTACCACTAACGCCTATAAAATTTTATTTCTAATCTGCGTCTTTGTCGGTTCGGTAGTTAATCTAGGTCCCGTACTCGATTTTAGCGATATTCTGGCACTAGCCATGTCTCTACCCAATTTATTAGGCTGTTTCCTAATGTCGGGATTAATTGCTAGAGAGTTAAATAACTATATGTCTCGCCTCAAGTCTGGGGAAATGTTAGCAGAGACAACAAAAGTCAAAGAACCCGTATTGAAATAGAGGATAAAATTATGAGCGTTATTAAAAAATCTGTTCTCATTCCCATCGATTTTTCAGAACTATCCTATCAGGCGATCGCTACTGCTAAAGAATACGTCGAAGATATTGCCTATCTTAATCTGATTCACGTTCTGACCCCTCTCCATCCAGCCGATCCAGCAGCGATGTGGAATACTCTAAATGATGACGAACGCAAGCATAAAGTCAGCGATTTTTTGCAAACCAAGCTTGAGGAGATGGGCTATAGCGGAGCAAAAATTAGCGTAGCGATCGGCGACCCTAGTACCGAAATTGTAGACTATGCCGCAGAAATTGGCGCGGATTTAATTATTATGCCTTCTCACGGACGCAAAGGTGTAAGTCGCTTTCTACTAGGCTCGGTAGCAGAGCGTGTAGTGCGGCTCTCTCCCTGTCCAGTTTTGATTTTGAAATAAATAAATTGGTACGAAAAGGAATATTTTCAATCAGCAGCATTACTTTATTTACTTTTCAGACGACCTCTTGGTAGCGGGTTTGAGATTGCTAATTTAATTGTCTTTAAAGTTATATTGACGGCGATCTTTTTTCCGTTTCTTTTTTTTGAGAAACAAATCACTCACAAAATCGGGATTCATCGGCTTACCAAAATAATACCCCTGTATGAAATCTGCCCCACAATCTCGAACAATCTGCAACTGGGCAATTGTTTCTACCCCTTCTGCTACTACCAAAAATCCCAAATCGTGGCATAACTTTATACTTGATGCCAATAATATCTGCCCCCGCTCTTCATCATCTTGAGGGCAAACTACTAACTTACGGTCTAACTTTATTTCATCTGCTTCTAAGACTAACAAACTGGTCAAAGAAGAATAGCCTGCGCCAAAATCATCAATAGAAATTAGATGACCTGCCTCTCGCAACTGACGAGTCACTGATTTTAAAGCTTCTAACTCTACCGTATAAGTATGCTCGGTAATTTCAATATAAAAACAAATTTTTTGTTCTTTGGCTCTGGCAATAAAATTGCGTACTGCTTGTGAATCTAACAAAAAATCTTTATCAAAATTGATACTAATTGGGGGAACTAATAGTCCCATAGCTCGCCACCGCAGCACATACTCGAACGCCAAATTTACTACCTTCTCGTCTACTGCCTTTGATAGACCTTGTTGATAGAGAACGGGCAAAAAAGTCGGAGGTCTGATTTTTCCTGTGGCATCTTGAAACCGCAGTAATGCCTCCAGACCAACTAATTTAAATGTTTTGGCATCTACCTTTGGTTGAAAATAGAGCAAAAACTGTCCACCTCGTAATTGTTGTAATAGCTGCTGTGCCGAAGTCATACTATTTAGCATCGCCATTTGCTGGGTGGCAAATAAGCGTTCTTCTTGACGCTCGATCTCTTCATTGACAAAACTATAGGCATCCTCCCCCAGAAGTTTTAGTAAGTGAAGCGGAGTCTTAAATTGATAACTGGCAAAGACTAGGAAAGGATAGTAAATACAACCATCGATCGCCATACAGAGCAGTTGTGTAATCACTGCCCATACCGAACCGTTAGTGGAAATATAGGCACTATAGAGAGGTGGTGACATCCAGTGAATCGTAACTGGTGCGATCGCAAATACTCCAAAATGCACTGCTATCAAAGCGATCGCCATATTAACAAATGGAACGACAAAAAACGGAATAAAAAAAATAGGGTTGAGAATAATTGGCAACCCAAACAGCAGGATTTCGTTAACGTTAAATAGTGAAAAGGGCAGGCTAAGACGAGCGAGCGATTTAAAAGAAGTTGTCCTTTTGGAGAAAAGAACCAGTAATGGAATTACCAATGTCGCTCCAGAACCACCTATGTTCATAAATACATCATGAAAAGTTTTTAGCCGAAGACTAGAGATTTCTCCAGACGGAACACCCTTAAGAAGTCGAAATAAACCATCGGCACTATGTTCCCCGTGTACCCCCAAAAACCAAGTTAGAAGCGAAATTGTTTTGTACAAAATGAGTTCTCGAATTTCACCAATCTGTCTAAATTTGGGAACAGCCTGAGTTAACAAAGGTATAATGGCTAATGCCAGCAACATTCTGAGCAGTTGTCCCACCGCTTCAAAACATAGAACGCTTAGTAAACCAGGAATCAAAAGATTTACAGTTTTCTTGAGACGGGGGCTGATATCTGTCTGATACTTAATAAAGCGAAATTGAGAAAATTTTGAAAAATAGTGCAGTAGACTTACAGCAAACCAGGTACAGGGGATACTAGTAAGAATCGAACTATGATAGGAGAAAAGTTGACCCGATTCATCAATTGCTAAAAACCCCGATATTCTGAAAAAACAAACCATAGAAATCAGAATAGTACCAATTCTATCCAGGTCTTTCTCTTTTGCAAGCAGAATACTGAGGGATATATTTAAAAATAAGGGTATCAAAAAGAAATACAGACGGTTAATTTCATTTCCGTTAATGGCAGATGCTGTATTAATTCCCCAACTTTCTAGTAAACCAGTCAAGCCAGAAAGCAAAACCAAAATATTCATTATTAGAACAATTGGCAATAGGGATGTAAAAGCTTCTCTAAGAAGTGCGAGACTTTTGGAATTAGCAGACTGATTTAGCATTAATGAGAAAGCTCGTGGCTATTTAGCCTTAGCATTCCCAAATTTAGGCTGGATAACAACACAAAAGAAAACTGCTAATAAAAAAAAGCCCGCTTTCACAGGCTTTTTAAGTTCGAATACAAACCATAGGCGATCGCCTATTGAGCGGTGTTTTCAGTGTCTGGCGCTCGCTGTTGCTCTAACATTCTCTGCTGCTGCATTTTAAATTCTTGAGCAGAATTATTAATTTGTCCTCGAGATTCTTGTTGAAACTCTTCAGGAGTACGACCATTTCTCAAGTTGGCGCGGTGAATTAATTCCATAGGATTAATTCCCGTAACTCCCTCACCATATAAAGAGTCTTTTTCATTAGATGGATAATTGGCATCGTTGGGTTCGCGGTATTGCGCCATAGCGGCTAAATTCAAACTAGAACCTACTAAGGTAACTACCGTACCTACTAGCAACCAAAAACTTTTATTAATTGGCATTTTTTTAACCTCTTACGATCGATATAAATTCAGATAAAATTAAGCAAAACGACGGCGCAATACTGGCTGAATGATTGCTAGAACTAATGCATCAAAAGCTAACAACACTAGAATAACACCTCCAAAGCTAAATCCCAGCCAGGGGGTATCCATGACGATGCTGCCAATTGCCCAATCTCCGTGTTGGTAGATGTAGCGAATTGGTTCGATCGCATAAGTTAGAGGGTTGAGACTGGCAATAACCTGTAGCCAACCTGCCATAAAGTCTAAAGGAGCTAGTGCGGTACTGGCAAACAAGAGAGGTAAGTTAGTCACAAATACTACTGCAATTAGTTCGATGTGTCCTGGGAGGGCAAAAGCCAAACCGAGACTGAGTGCCGTTACACCCAAAACAATTAAAAATACAATTGCCGCGATCGCGCTTAAGCCAGCAATCCCTGGCAGTCCCGCACCTAAAAAGGCACTGGCACCAATGATTACTGCCGTTTGAATCACGCTAAGAGCGATTATATAGATAGTTGACGCGGCAACAATCGAATAGCGTGTTGACAGGGGAGCAACCAATAAACGGTTGAGAAAACCAAACTCGCGATCGAACATTACGGGCAAACCTGCATTTAATGCGCCAGAAAATGCCGTAAAGACAATTACTCCTGGTGCTAAGAATTTGGCATAACTGAGGTCGTTACCAAATAGCCCTTGAGGAGCTTTGCTAAATAACGCGCCAAACAAAACCAACCACATAAAGGGTTGAATGATGCCTGCAATTAAAGTCGAAGGACGGCGTTGCAGTTGAATAAATAGACGTTTTGTAAGTGCCGAAGTTTCTTGAACGAAATCCTTAATCGGACTCGGTTGATATGCGGTTCGTTGGTCAATTGCCGAATTGGGGGCTAATACAGACTGTATATTTTGACTGGCATCCATAATATTTATCGCTCTCCTATTAATTAAATTATTGAAATTTGGGCAAATAATCTTTTATCCCTACAGATTTTTTAAATAATTACTTCATTTGCTGTTTTTTCTCTTTTTTGAGATCTCTAGTACTCGCTGCCGCCATTTCTGCATCCATTAGGGTTAGTCCTGTAGCTGCTAGATAAACGTCATCGAGACTGGGGCGAGATTGAGCGAGGCTAAAGGTAGGAAGATCTACTTCGGCTAAAGACTGCTCGATTTTACTCAGAGAACTCTGTCCAGAACTTACGATTAAATTAATTGTATTACCTTGCACTTTATTAATAATAACTTCTTCGACAAAGGGTAAAGATTCCAAAATGTGCTTAGCTTTGTCGGCTTCGGTGTCAGGAGTAAACTCGCGGATGCGTAAAGTGACGCGATCGCCACCAAGCTTATCTTTTAACTCTGAAGGGCTACCTTCATCGATAATCAATCCATCGCCAATAATTGCCAGGCGATCGGCTAGAGCGTCGATTTCTTCTAAATAGTGACTGGTAATTAATACGGTTGTTCCCGCTGCTTTTAACTGCCGTAAAAATTCCCAGACGACCATGCGGCTTTCAATATCTAAGCCAACAGTAGGTTCGTCTAAAACTAATACTTCTGGCTGGTGTAACAAACCTGCTGCCAAATCCAACCGCTTGCGGATACCCCCCGAATAGGTACCAGTTTTTTTATCGGCGTAGTCAGTCAAGCCTAAAACTTCAATTAAACCATCGATTCTCTGCTTCATTCCCTGTTTGGGGAGATGATAGAGTGCGGCTTGCAGTTTTAGTAACTCCCTACCCGTTAGCACTTTATCGATCGCTACTTCTTGCGCCACATAACCCAGGCAATTGCGTACCGCTTTAGGTTTGGCGATCGCATCAATGCCGCTAACTTCAATCTTTCCCCCATCGGGTTTGGCTAAGGTACACAAACAGCGAATTGTAGTAGTTTTACCCGCACCATTGGGTCCAAGTAAACCAAATATTTCTCCCTGTCCGACAGTAAAAGAAATGTCTTTAACAGCAGGGACATCTCCATAGTTTTTTTGTAAATGTTCGATTACGACGGCAGCAGCCATATACCTTTTATAGTTGTGTTTAAACTCTGCTTTAGTTTTTATTGTAATAGTTTTACCTTCTTAAAATGAAGTTTTGTGAATATGTATCGCTCTTTGCTTTAAAGACAAATTGCAATTGCGGTCTTTGTCATTTCATTAGATTTGCAAGTTTGTTAACTGATACATTAATTATTTGGCAAGATTTGGGCAAAATAAGAAAAATACTAACAGAATAGATTGTCGTGACGATACCAGATTATCAATCTTTAATGCTTCCTGTACTGAAATCTGTAGCCCAGGGAGAAATAAGGTTGAGTGACTTGGTTGAATCGCTGGCAACAGATTTAAAACTTTTAGAAGAGGAGCAAAGCGAACTACTTCCATCAGGACAACAAACCGTTTTTGCTAATCGAGTAGGCTGGGCTAAAACCTATCTAAAAAAAGCGGGACTACTGGAGTATCCCAAAAGGGGATATTGTCGAATTACAGAGTGCGGTCAAAAAGTATTAGATTCACTCCCTTCTAAAATTGATAATGTCTTTCTTAGTCAGTTTAATGGTTTTAAACAGTTTAGAGATAGATCTTCTCAAAAAACCGAATCTGATTCTCTAGATATTTCGAGTAACGATGATAGTCATACCCCCGACGAAATTATCCGCTCCGTCCACAGTCAAATTGAAGTCGAACTGGCGGAAGAAATTCTCGATCGCATTCTGGCTAGCCCTCCAGATTTTTTCGAGCGGTTAATCATTATCCTGCTCATTAAGTATGGGTTACGGAGGTTCTACCCAAGAAGCAGGAAAAGCTTTGGGTAGAAGTGGGGACAATGGAGTCGATGGTGTAATCGACCAAGATGCTTTGGGATTAGATCGCGTCTACATTCAAGCAAAACGTTATATTCCTAGTAATAGTATAGGTTCTGGTGCTATTCGTGATTTTTTTGGCAGTTTAGATCGGCATAAAGCCAGCAAAGGTCTTTTTGTGACTACTTCAACTTTTTCGGCTTCGGCTAAAGAAACCGCCGAATTTTTAAGTAAACGTATCGTACTAATAGATGGTAGACAATTAACTAAGCTGATGATTCGCTACAATGTAGGCTGTAGAATCGAAGAGACGTTGTATCTCAAGAAAATTGATGAAGAATTTTTTGTATAGTAACTTTTTTTGTCAATAGTTTGTTCGATCTCGTTACCTTTTAAACTCAAAAATAAACCGTATAGATTGGTACATTATTTTAGCCAGTTTGTGTATACAGTCTACATAATAAAAGGCAGTCTTTTTATTTAAAGATGAACTATACTTTTGATTTTTCTGTCATTTGGGAAAACATTGATGTTTTACTGGCTGGAGCGTGGCTGACTTTAAAAATTTCGGTGCTGGCGATCGCCTTCGGGCTAATGCTCGGCATATTAGGTTCCTTGTGTCGTACTTCTGGGAATAAAATACTTAATGCGATCGCTCTAGCTTATGTAGAAATAATTCGCAACACTCCCTATTTAATCCAGCTATTTTTTATCTTTTTTGGCTTGCCCAATTTGGGTCTTACGCTTTCGGCAGAACAGGCGGCAATTCTATCTTTAGCGGTAAATTTTGGTGCCTATTCTACAGAAATTGTACGGGCTGGAGTTGAAAGTATTCCTAAAGGTCAGATCGAAGCAGGTATGGCAATTGGCTTTAAAAAACTGGCAGTATTCCGCTATATCGTTATTCCTCCAGCACTGGCAAATATCTATCGAGCCTTAATCGGGCAGGTAATTCTGGCAGTGCTATTTACTAGCGTTGTCTCCCAAATCGCGGCAGAAGACTTGACTTATGCAGGAGACTATTTAAACTCTCGCACCTTTCGCAGTTTTGAAATTTACTTTACCATCGCACTTTTATATTTGGTTATTGTCTGGCTAATTAAAGGAGTGGCTTTTGCGATCGAAAATCAGGTATTTGAGTTTGCTAAATATAGACGATAGATAGTGCCGCCAGGCAAAAGTAAAAAATTAAAAGTCAAAAGTTAAAAGATAAAAGGCAAAAAAAATTAGGTTGAAAATAAAAACTTCTAGCTTCAAAATAAACACGGTAAAAGTGGTTTAAACATGGATAGTTTTACGCTTTCACGTATATTTATAAATTTAGTCATTGCTACCAAGTGGACGCTAATTCTTTCGGCGATCGCTTTTATTGGTGGTGGTATTGTTGGCTTTATCGTCATGCTAATGCGGATTTCTTCAAAGAAATGGCTGAGAGTGATTAGCACGATTTATGTCGAATTTTTTCAAGGAACGCCACTACTACTACAGTTATTCCTGGCTTTTTTTGGGCTGTCGGTGGTATTTGGCGTAAATTTATCTCCCCTGGCAGCAGCTACCTTGGCTTTAACGGGATTTACCAGTGCTTTCTTAGCCGACATTTGGCGTGGCTCGATTGAAGCATTGCCCCAGGGACAATGGAATGCAGGAGCGGCAATTGGTTTTAGCTATTGGCAACAGCTACGACTGATTATTTTGCCCCAGGCGGTAAAATTATCCATCGCTCCAACTATTGGTTTTTTAGTTCAGGTAATCAAAGGAACTTCTCTCGCTTCAATTATCGGCTTTACCGAACTCTCAAGGGCGGCGGCTTTAATTAACAACGTTACCCTGCAATCATTATTAATATTTGGTCTGGCTGGCTTAATTTATTTTGTTATTTGCTATCCCCTCTCTACCTGGAGTCAGCAATTAGAGAAAAAGTTATCTTATAAAGCTTAGGAGCGCGATCGCCATGACTTTAGAGTTTTTAAAAGCATTATTTCCTAACGGGATGAGGAGGTTTGTTGCCTTATTTTTGGTCAGCTTATTTTTAACTGTCAGCATTGCTGCTTGTTCTGAGAGCAAGTCAGATTCGGTAAAATCTCAGGCAAAGGTAGCTACTGAAGATGTTGCCCAAGTCGCACCTACAGGAACTTTAGATGACATACAAGCAGCAGGAAAGATTGAAATTGCCGTACCTGCTGATTTTCCACCTTTTGGTGCGGTAGGAACCGATATGAAACCCAGAGGTTACGACATCGACGTAGCAAACCGCATTGCTAAAGGGTTAGGGGTAGATTCAGAACTCGTTTCAGTGGTAGGAAATTACCGCATTCCTTTTTTACAAACAGACAGAGTCGATTTAGTCATTTCCAGCCTGGGTAAAAACGAAGAACGAGCGGCAATTATTGACTTTTCTCAACCCTATGCACCTTTCTTTTCTGGAGTTTATGGCAGACCAAATGTTGAAGTTGCTTCTTTTGAGGAACTTAAAGGACAAACTGTTGGTGTCGCTCAAGGTTCTTTAGAAGACTTGGAAATATCTAAAATACCTCCAGAAGAAATAGATATCAAACGCTATGCCAATAATAGTTTGACGGCTTCGGCTTTGGTATCGGGTCAGGTAAACTTAATCGCTACGGGAAATGTGGTTGCAGCCAAACTAATTCAAGACAATCCAGGTCAAAAAATCGAGCGGAAATTTATTATGAAAAATTCTCCCTGTTATGTAGGCATTCGTAAAGGAGATGAAGAACTGTTGGCAAAAGTTAACAACATTATTACCAATCTCAAGCAGTCTGGAGAATTAGATCGATTATCTATAGAGTGGTTTGGCGAACCTTTACCTAAAGATTTAGCTGCTGTTACTTAAAAAAAAACAGATAAATCAAAATAGTAGCAAACTTTTGTCATTGACAAAGTTTTAAGTCTAATTTTGTCAAATTTGTTTTTTGTATAGAGGCTAGGTAGATAAAAATTTTAAGCAATAATTTGTATTAAAACCGCAGTCTACTTTACTGTACGATCTATTTTTTACTTCGATAATTAATTCAATACTTTTTCAAGTAATTAGATAATGACTCAGCAACAACAAAAATCGTTGTTAATACCGATATTAATTGGAATCGTTATCGGTATTTTAGTAGGTGGAATACTTCCCGCAGTTGGAATTTCTATTGCTTTTCTGGGGGAACTATTTATTAATGCCTTGTTAATGTTAGTTATCCCTTTGGTGATGACTTCAATGATTGCTAGCATTACTGGTTTGGGTGATGTGCGTCAGCTTGGCGGCATTGGCGGTAAAACAATTATTTTTTATACCATAACTACTGGTTTGGCAGTTTTACTAGGTTTACTGTTAGTTAATATCATTCAGCCAGGAGTTGCCGATACCGAAGCAGACCGTGTGGCTTTAAGAGGCGGTCAGGTTTTAGAGAATGTCGCTTATGAAATAAACGACAACACGATTAGCTTTGATGGCGCAACCATTAGAAAACCATTTGACGATCGCTATATGGCGGTGCTTGAAGACCAAAACGAGATTCGTGGTACCATCGCTCCCGAACAACAGTCTAAAGGCAGTCTTACCGTAACTGGGTGGACTAATCCCGCAGGAGAATCAGTTACTCCCAAAGCTACGGGTCAAGGGGTGCAAATAGATCTGGCAGTTGCCGACAAGATCAAGGGTAAAGAAGAAAGCTCTATCGGTGCCGTTCTCAAAGAAGTGATAATTGGCTTATTACCACAAAATCTTTTTGGCGCAATGGTAGACAATGACGTACTGCCGTTGATTATCTTTTCGCTGTTATTCGGTGGCGTTCTGACTACGTTGGGAGAGAGAGGCGAACGAGTAATTCTTTTGGTAGAAGGGCTAAACGATGCCATTATGAGGATTATCGATTTAGTTTTACTTACCGCTCCTGTAGGAATCGCTGCCTTGATTGCAGGACGTTTGGGTGAGGCTGGAGGATTTGGCGGTTTTGCTGCTGAGTTTGCCAGTTTGGGTAAATACGCCGCTACGGTAATTGTTGCCTTGCTAATTCACGGTTTGGTAGTTTTACCTTTAATTTTAAAGTTTGTCGGCAAACGCAATCCTTTTGTCTATATAAGAAGGATGCTACCAGCATTAACTACGGCTTTTTCTACTGCCTCCAGTTCTGCCACTTTACCTCTGTCAATGGAATGCGTCATCGAAAAAAATCATGTTTCCCATCGGATTGCCAATTTTGTACTGCCTTTGGGAGCGACGATTAATATGGATGGAACGGCTCTTTATGAAGCTGTGGCTGCGGTATTTATCGCCCAAATTTACGGCATCAACTTGAGTTTCGGACACCTGGTAGTTATATTTCTAACTGCAACCTTAGCAGCCATTGGCGCGGCGGGAATTCCAGAAGCTGGTTTGGTAACGATGGTAATTGTACTCAGGGCTGTTAATATTCCCATTGAAGGTGTTTCATTAATCTTAGTTATTGACTGGTTCCTCGATCGCTGTCGCACGACGGTTAACGTCTGGGGCGATTGTGTCGGTGCGGGAGTAATCGATCGCCTCGAACGAGGTACGGGCAAACCCGCTACTGTCGAAGAACCAGCAGTAATTCCTTCTGGTGTTTAGCCTTAAGTAGCTTATTCCCGATGAAAACCAGCTAAAAGCTTATAAATGATCTTAATCGTTATCTTGCTAACGGGAATTATAGCTGGCTTCGTAGATGCGATCGCTGGTGGTGGCGGTATGATTATGATTCCAGGTTTAATCTTTAGTGGCTTACCCGTAGCAACCGCGATCGCTACCAACAAACTCTGTGGAACTTGTGGCGTGTTAACTAGTTCGATCGAATTTGCTCGCTCCCAGCAGGTCGATTGGCAAGCCTGTATTTATATGGGTATTCCCGCCGTTTTTGGTTCTTGGCTTGGTAGTCGATCGATTGGTTTTTTACCCACAGCTTGGGCAGAACCAATTGTAATTTTATTGATGGTGGCAATTACTTTGTTTGTTGTCTTCAAACCTGATTTTGGCTTAGAAAAGTCTGCACACGTAGCGATCGCTCAATCTCACAGTTCGATACAGATTCTAAAATTAGCCTGTTTCGGCGCAATTATTGGCTTTCACGATGGTTTTTTTGGTCCTGGAGCGGGGACTTTTTTAGTATTTGCTTTAGTGTATATTCTGTCATTAGATTTTTTGCGTGGCACCGGTACGGCTAAAGTTATCAATTTTATGACTAATCTTATCGCGCTGATATCTTTTTGGCTTTTAGGTATGGTTAGCTTGCCCGAAGGTATTGCTGGCGCGCTTGGGGTTGGAGTTGGTGCTTATATCGGCTCGACTGTGGCTACTGTTAGAGGAGCTAAGTTTATCAAACCAATTTTTATTACAGTAACTACGGTTTTAGTAGGTAAGTTGCTGTGGGAATATCTCGAACTTTAACTAAAACTATCAATAACTGAGGACAATAAAATGACTGACTTTCAACCACAATCGCGTTCATCCAGTACGGCTACCCTAGATACCCAACCGATTATCGTCGCTCGTGATGTCGAAAAATGGTATGACAATGGCTTTCACGTCCTCAAAGGAGTCAGCCTGAGTGTTAACCAAGGTGAAGTGGTAGTGCTGATGGGTCCTTCTGGTTCTGGTAAATCTACCTTTATCCGCACCTTTAACGGTTTAGAACCCTATCAAAAAGGTAGTATTGAAATCGACGGTACTGTTATCGGTCACAACCATAAAGGTATCGAATTAGTGCGCCGTGAAGTAGGGATGGTGTTTCAACAATTCAATCTGTTTCCCCATCTGACGGTGCTAAAAAATATTACCTTGGGTCCTACTCACCTGCGGCGAATATCTAAATCGGAAGCCAATGCCAATGCCATGCAGCTATTAGAACGAGTAGGCATTGCCCATCAAGCCAATAAATATCCAGGTCAGCTTTCTGGCGGACAACAACAGCGTGTGGCGATCGCTCGCGCTTTGGCAATGCAGCCCAAAGTGATGCTGTTTGACGAACCGACCTCAGCACTCGACCCTGAAATGGTTAGGGAAGTATTAGATGTTATGCGCGGTCTGGCAGAATCTGGCATGACAATGGTGTGCGTCACTCACGAAGTCGGCTTTGCTCGTGAAGTAGCCGATCGCATTATCTTTTTAGCTGATGGCAGCCTGGTAGCCGATACGACTCCCCATGAGTTTTTTAACAACCCAAAAGAAGAACGCTTACAGCAGTTTCTGGCACAAATTTTGCATTGATTTAAAAACTAAAAAATAACCAAAAAATAAATTTATCACTTAGCAAAGAGGATAATACGTGTGGGGTAAATTTGTATTTCAAGGCAAAAAGTTAACACGCTTTCTCTGTTTACTTTATTTTTTACCGTTACTTTTATTGTGTGCGGTATTTTTTGCTAGCTTACGGTTGAATGTTCCTATAGGTATGTTCACACGCGATCCTGCTTATATTGCCGATTTTAGTCCTTTAGTTGGTTTAACCTCAAACATTGGAGTCTTATTATGGAGTGCGTCTGCGACCATATGTCTATTTAGCTGGACAATGTTACGGCATCGTTTAAATAAAAAGCGGTTTGCAACGTTTTTACTTAGCTCTGGTCTTATAACCACGCTACTTTTGCTAGACGATTTTTTTATGCTACACGAATACATATTTCCTCACTATTTAGGTATAGATGAGAAAATCACCCTTGTTAGCTATGTAGGACTAATATTTTTTTGGATGATAGCTTTTAAAAATTTTATCCTCAAAACAAAGTATTTTATTCTTGCAATCGCGTTTGGCTTTTTTGGGTTGTCATTGTTCATTGATGTATTTCAGAATTATATTCAAATAGTTTTGGGAAGCTGGCGTATTTTCTTTGAAGATGGGTTTAAACTATTGGGTATTGTAGGCTGGTTGGGCTATTTTATAAAATGTTGTTCGAATGCATTTTTCAATTGATAACCTTAATCTGTCACTTGGGGAGATTTTCAGGAAAGCACGTCATTTTAGCCAACAAAAAATTAAGATTTTAACCCAGTTTGACAAAAGAGGGGTTACGCTCATGGACCTTTATTGCTCGAGAAACCTTTTATTGTTGACCGACTGCTCAAAAAATTCCTGCAAAGGAAATACCAAACCGAAATCGCTCTGGTTAAACTGCCAGATTTTTTAGCTTATGATGCTCGTAAAGCCATGGTTTGGCGAATTAAATTGAGCCAAAATCTCTTGAAAATAAATGTCTGCAAAATTTTGCCATTGACAGAAAATCTTTAAATTCGAGCGAATTGTTACTTTTTTGTGTCTAAATTACATTAGACAAATATATATAAGCAATACAATTGATTAATGAAGCGACGTAGTTTTTTATCTTTAGCGTTTCTAAGCGGATTGGGACTGGCTTTAGGTTCTCATGTAAGATTAGATAGCTCCACTTCTGCCTCTACCACTCCTTTACTGCGGTTTGCTGCTGTAGGTGATGTGGGGACGGGAAATAAGAGTCAATATGAGGTGGCTAAAGCTATGGAGGGTTATCACAAACTCAATCCCCTCTTGTTATTTTTATTGACGGGAGACAATATTTATGAGGATGGAGACATAGCTAAAGTTGCTAGTGCTTTTGAATCTCCCTATCGTGTTTTTAGACAACAAAATATTCCTTTTTATGCAGTTTTGGGCAATCACGATATTAGAACTAACAATGGTGAAGACCAAGTTCGGTATCGAGGCTATAACATGAGCGATCGTTACTATACCTTTAGCGAAGGAGCGGTGGAGTTTTTTGCTCTCGATACTAATACAAATGCCTCCTGGACGGAAGAGCTAGCTTGGCTAGAAGAAAATTTAGCCCGTTCCACAGCTGTCTGGAAAATTGTCTTCGGACATCATCCAGTTTATTCTTCTGGTGCTCATGGTAATACCGCCAGACTAGTCGAAGCTCTACCACCCTTATTCGATCGCTACAATGTTCGACTATATCTTAATGGTCACGACCATCATTACGAGCGTACCAAGCCAATTGGTAAGACAACTTATTTAACTTGTGGTGCTGGTGCTAAACTGCGTCCTGTAGGTAAGTCCGACTGGACTGCCTATGCTGTTTCCAGATTTAGTTTTGCCGTCATCGAAGCCTATGCAGACCAATTGAAAATCTTCGGTGTTGGTACTGACGGAGAAATATTCGACCGCAGCAACATTAGAACCTAAAGATTTACTGTATGTAACGCGATCGCATCATTTTAGCCGATGGTAGCCTAGTAGCCAATAAGACTCCCCCAGGAATTTTTTAATAACCAGAAAGAGGAACTGTGGCAAGCGTTCCTCTCTCAGATTTTGCACTAGCTACTGTGCCGCAACAGCTAGATTTTGTTTGAAATAGTTAATTAAGCCGCCAGCTAAAATTAATTCTCTTTGCCGCTCGCTGAGACTATAGGTAAGCTCGTAAGTGCGATCGCAAGTTTTATGTTTGACGAGAATATTTTCACCTGCTTTTAAAGCCCGATGCAATCCTTCAAACACTAACTCATCGGCAGCAGCAATAGCGTCATAATCTTCGGGATTGACAAATTCTAAGGGGAGAATGCCAAAATTAACCAAATTTTGCCAGCCAATACGAGCATAAGACTTAGCGATAACCGCAATTTGCCCTAAATAGCGAGGTGCGATCGCCGCGTGTTCTCGACTCGAACCCTGAGCATAGTTATCACCAGCGACTAAGACATGAGCGCCATATTCATCTTTGGTTTCTCTAGCTCGTTCGGCAAAGGTTGCATCTAATAAATAGTAAACAAATTCGCTAATTTTGGGAATATTGCTACGAAATGGCAATACTTGCGCTCCTGCGGGTAAAATTTCATCGGTAGAAATGTTATCTCCTACCTTAAGTAAGACGGGAACGCTGGCACTGTCTGGCAAAGCAGAAAATTCGGGAAAAGATTCGATATTAGGTCCTTTTACTATCTCGACGTTACTGCCATCGCTAGGAGGTGGCACCAGCATTTCGGTATTGATAATTTCTGTTTCTGGCGGCTCGAACTGAGGATAGCTCATGTCGTACAGTTTCTCCAGATCTCTAGGATCGGTAATTTTTCCCGTTAGAGCCGAAGCAGCAGCGGTTTCAGGGCTGCACAAATAGACACGGTCGTCGGCAGTACCAGAACGCCCAGGAAAGTTACGGGGCATAGTTCTTAAAGATATTTGTTCGGAAGCTGGAGCTTGTCCCATGCCGATACAGCCCAAACAGCCAGCCTGATGAAACCTCGCTCCCGTATGGATCAAATCTACAAACGCCGTTCCCATAGCGGCTAAATTCTCGATCGCCTGACGGGATGTAGGATTGACATCAAAAGAAACGCGGTCGTTAATAGTTTTGCCCTTTACCATCTGACTGACGATCCAAAAATCTCGCAAGCCAGGATTGGCTGAAGATCCGACTACTACCTGAGACACTTCTCGACCTGCAACTTCTCTTACTGGCACGACATTACCAGGACTAGAGGGACAGGCGATTAAAGGTTCTAACTCGGCAAGATTAATTTCTTCGGTGAGATCGTATTGGGCATTTTCGTCGGCGACTAGTTCTACCCAATCTTCTCCCCGTCCCTGAGCGATTAAAAATCTTTTGGTTTCTTCATCAGAAGGAAAAACCGTAGTAGTTGCCCCTAATTCCGTACCCATATTGGCAATTACGTGGCGATCCATCGCGCTGAGATTTTCCAGACCAGGACCGTAATATTCAATAATTTTGCCCCTGCCGCCATCGACATCGTAACGGCGTAACATCTCTAAAACTACGTCTTTAGCACTTACCCAGTCTGGTAGCTTACCAGTCAGCTTAACGCCTAAAACCTGTGGCATCTTGAGATACATTGGTTCGCCAGCGATCGCCATAGCGACATCGATACCACCCGCACCAAAAGCCAACATCCCCATCCCGCCTGCTGCAGGGGTATGACTATCAGAACCAATTAAGCTTTTGCCAGGTACGCCAAACCGCTCCATGTGTACGGCGTGAGAAATCCCATTACCAGGACGACTGTACCAAATCCCAAATCTCTGACAAGCCGAACGTAAAAATAAATGATCGTCGGCATTTTTAAAGTCAGTTTGCAGCAAATTATGATCGACGTATTGAGCCGAAAGCTCTGTTTTGACTTGTTTGAGTCCCATCGCTTCTAACTCCAACATTACCATCGTCCCCGTTGCATCTTGTGTCAGGGATTGGTCGATACGTAAAGCGATTTCTGCGCCAGGAGTCATCTTGCCAGAAATTAAATGAGATTGGATTAGTTTTTGGGTAACGTTTAAATTCATCGATACTTTTGTTTCAATTCGAGGTTTTCAAGCGATCGCGCCCGATAAAAATGCCAATGCCATAACTTACATTTAGAGATTTGCGATCTTAATTTAATAGTTATTGAGACACTCCGAATAACCAACTGTCTTCTCTCCGATTACCAATTGACAAGTTTGGCTCTCTATCGGCATAGCTCTAACTGCTTTAATTTAATTTGTATATCGATACGATCGCGATCTTACCAGCATCTGGCAAAGTTTATAGATGCGCTGAAAACAATTAAGATCTGTATTTACGATCCTTAATCGGTGTTTTTCAATGTCACAAAAATCAATTTGCTTGGTAACGCCTAGTTATGCTCCAGATTTCGAGAGATGCCAACTGTTGGTAAATAGCATCCAACGCTATAGTAATTCTTTATTCAAGCACTATATAGTCGTAGACCGACAAGACTATAAATTATTTAATTCATTGGCAACTAACAATACGCTAGTTCTTAATAAAGAAGATTTATTGCCTCAATGGATCGTTAGAATTCCTTTATTTACCAAGAAAAATATTTGGTTTAGTTGGAAAACTTTACCGCTTAGAGGATGGTTGGTACAGCAATTGATCAAGCTTACCGTAGCTAATTATGTTTCAGAAGATGTTTTAGTCTTTGCCGATTCTGATGTTTTTTTTATTCGCCCGTTCGATCTGCAAGATTATATTAGAGGCGATCTCGTCAGATTTTTTTGCGAACCGAAATGTGTTGCTGTCGATAATCCAGATTTGGCTAGATGGTACTATGATGCCAGCAAATTACTACGTTTAGAACCGCCTAAGTTTCCCGTCAATAACTACATGGGACAGTTGATTTTCTGGCGTAAAGACAATGTTTTAAAGTTACACCGCTATTTAGAAGCCAAAAATAATCGTAGCTGGATTGAGGCTATTTGCGCCAACTGGCACGTATCGGAATATATTCTTTATGGAGTATTTGTCGAAAAAATTTTACAACAATCTGGTCATTATAAAGACGATCTCGATCTCTGTCACAACTACTGGCAAGAAACCCCTCTATCTCAGGAAGAATTAGTTAGATTTATCGGCAACGTCTCCTCAGAGCAAATTGCTACGATGATTTCCGCTAAAGCAGAGATGCCAGTGACTAGTTATGCCGAGTTGCTTTCTTAAACAGAAAATAAGCGATCGCGACTAAATATTGAGAATAAATCCTCAAAAAAAACCATAGAGCCTCAAAATTTGGTTAAATGATTTAGATTGCAAAAACGTTTCCGTGATGATTATTTAGAGGCAAGATTTATGAAAGTTATTATTTTAGGAGGGGATGGTTTCTGTGGTTGGCCTACCTCCCTACACTTGTCCAATCGAGATTTGGATGTAGTTATTGTCGATAATTTATCGCGACGCAATATCGACAACGAACTAGAGGTAAGCTCTCTCACACCAATCGCCCCCATCGGACAGAGACTTAAAACTTGGGAGCAAATTACAGGCAAAAAAATTGAATTTCATAATATTGATATTGCTAAAGAATACGATCGCCTATTAAATCTAATTATTAAAGAACAGCCCGATGCGATCGTGCATTTTGCCGAACAGCGGGCAGCCCCCTATTCGATGAAATCTTCTCGTCACAAGCGATATACGGTTAATAATAATCTCAACGCTACCAACAATTTGCTCTGTGCGATCGTCGAATCTGGCTTGGATATTCACTTGGTACATTTAGGTACTATGGGAGTTTATGGTTACGGTACCGCAGGGATGAAAATTCCTGAAGGCTATTTAGATGTGGAAGTTGTCACCGATAACGGCGATCGCATCCAGCAGGAAATTCTCTATCCTGCTAACCCTGGTAGCGTCTACCACATGACTAAAACTCAAGATCAATTATTTTTTTACTATTACAATAAAAACGACGGTATTAGAGTTACAGATTTACACCAGGGAATTGTTTGGGGAACTAATACTCCCGAAACCCAAATGGACGAACGCCTAATCAACCGCTTCGATTATGATGGCGATTATGGTACGGTTCTCAACCGTTTTTTAATGCAGGCGGCGATTGGCTATCCGCTAACCGTACACGGCACGGGAGGTCAAACTCGCGCTTTTATTCATATCAAAGACACGGTACGCTGTATTCAGCTAGCAATTGAAAATCCTCCAGAAGCTGGAGAAAGGGTTAGAATTCTCAACCAAATGACCGAAACTCATCGAGTTAGAGATTTAGCAGCAATGGTCTCGGAAATGACTGGTGTAGAAATTGCCTATTTACCTAACCCGCGTAATGAAGCACCAGAAAATGAGCTATTTGTGAAAAATCAGCGGTTCTTAGATATGGGACTCAAACCTACTACTTTGAGTCAAGGCTTACTTAAAGAAGTAACCGACGTAGCTGGTAAATACGCTCATCGCTGCGACAAAAGCAAAATTCCCTGTACTTCTCTATGGATTCAAAAGCAGCATAAAGCCGATAATAACTCTCGCAAAAGCGAGTTAAAACTAGATCGCGTTGGCAATAAAAAGTAGAAGCAGCAGTTAAGGCAAGGCACTGCCTTGCCTTAACCCAAACGGCTTGCCCCGACAACAATCGAGCTACAGTGCTGCTGGTTCGGCTTGAGCCGTAGTTTGTAAATCCGCACAAATACGGTTTAAAGCTTTGATATAAGCACGCGCCGAAGCAACCACAATATCGGTATTCGCAGCACGTCCCGAATAAATTTTGTCCTGGTGGCGCAGGCGAATAGTTACCTCTGCCATAGCGTCAATACCTGCCGTAACCGACTGCATCGACAGTTCGATCAGTTCGTTCGGTACGCCAATTACGCGGTCGATAGCTTTACAAATAGCATCTACAGGACCCGTACCAATTGCTACATCGGTCGATTCTTCTCCTTCGGGAGTTCGAATAGTTACCGTAGCCGTAGGTCGGGAAAGATCGCCACAGGAAACTTGAATTAGTTCTAAGCGGAACAACTCGGGAGGTTGGCGAATTTCGTCATTGACAATGGCTTCAATGTCTCTGTCGCTGACTGCTTTTTTCTTATCGGCAACTTCTTTGAACCTGACAAAAGCTTTGTTGAGATCGCTTTCGGATAGTTCGTAACCCAACTCTTTAAGACGAGTACGAAAAGCGTTGCGTCCAGAATGTTTGCCCAGAATAATTTGATTGTCGGTCAGTCCGATAGATTGGGCATCCATAATTTCATAGGTCAGCTTATTTTTTAGCACCCCATCTTGGTGAATCCCAGATTCGTGGGCAAAAGCGTTAGAACCGACGATCGCTTTATTAGGCTGTACCATAATTCCCGTCAGGTTAGATACCAAGCGAGAAGTTTTATAAATCTGCCGTGTGTCGATATTAGTTAGTGGTTCGGTTGATTCTGTTGCTTTACCAAAGAAAGGATTGAAATACTGACGGCGGACGTGGAGTGCCATTACCAATTCTTCTAATGCCGCGTTGCCTGCCCGTTCGCCAATGCCGTTAATGGTACATTCTAGCTGTCGCGCTCCATTTTCAATGGCTTCTAAGAAGCTAGCCACAGCTAAGCCCAAATCGTTGTGTCCGTGAACGGAAATAATTGCTTTATCGATGTTGGGAACGTTTTCTTTAATACCTTTAATTAACGCACCAAATTCTTTAGGCGTAGTATAACCTACGGTATCGGGAATATTAATCGTGGTCGCTCCTGCGGCGATCGCGGCTTCTAAAACCTGATATAAATATTCTGAGTCGGTACGCCCTGCATCCATCGGCGAAAACTCGACATCGTCCATAAAAGATTTAGCGTAAGCTACCATTTCTTCGGCAATGGCTAAAACTTCCGAGCGAGATTTTTTTAGCTGATACTGTAAGTGAATATCCGAAGTAGAAATAAATGTATGAATTCTCGCTTTAGCTGCTGGTTTTAAAGCTTCGGCGGCAGCTTTGATATCGGTTTTTATGGCTCTTGCCAAACTACAGATTACAGGACCATTTTCGGTTCCTACAGTTTGTGCTACTTTTTGTACTGCTTCAAAATCTCCAGGGCTAGCGTAAGCAAATCCCGCTTCGATTACATCAACTCCCAATCGAGCTAGAGCGCGGGCTATTTCAAGTTTTTCGGCTACATTTAGAGTTGCTCCTGGAGACTGCTCGCCATCTCTTAAGGTGGTATCAAAAATAATAATACGGTCTGGTGAATTGTTCATAACCCAAATTTGCGCGTCTATAAGGGGATGTACATTTGTGTATTTAAAAATTATAGGCGATCGATTGAGAGTAGCGAGTAGCGAGTAGCGAGTAGCAAATATTTAGTAGTTAATCACCATGATTAACTTATAACATCGCCATAACTGACGGCTCCCCTTCTTACTTCCCTATCGTTTGTTCTCTAAAGCTTACAGCCTAATCACTTTTGACTGTCTTGGCGAGCGTTCCCTTGCTGAGGAAGCCTCAGCGGGGTCTCGCCGCTTTCTACTTTTTACTTTTTAAAAGTCGCTTTTTTCTATAGAATTACGAATATCGTTGAGATCGATATAGCGATCGGTAGCATTACGAAGTTCTCTGGCAATCATGCCTTCAGTAGAAACTACCGTAATATGAGTATTTTTCGAGCGTAACAGTTCGATCGCTCGCTCAAAATCACCGTCTCCACTAAATAAAACTACTCGATCGTACTGTTCTACAGTATTAAACATATCTACTACAATTTCAATATCCAGATTAGCTTTTTGCGAGTAGCGACCAGAAGCATCGTCATAATATTCTTTGAGAATTTTGGTTCTAACCGTATACCCCAGACTAATCAAGGCATCGCGAAATCCTCTCTGATCCTGGGCATCTTTTAAGCCAGTGTACCAAAAGGCATTGACTAAGATTACCGTCGGATCGTTAGCAAAAAAATCTAATACTCTTCTGGGATCGAAAAACCAGCCATTTTTTTGTTGGGCATAAAACATATTATTGCCGTCTACAAATATAGATAGACGATCTCTTATGTAATTGTTATAAGATTCCATATAATCGATAAACCATACAGGTAAAATATATAAATAAAAAATAAGGCGATCGCAGGCAGTCACAGCGGCTAATTTTGCCTCATGACAATTTAGCTATAGGCAACTCTAGCGGTATAGCAGAGCGTACTATAACTTTAAATGAATAGACCTTTAAAGAATTATCTATGCTAAATAGTTAATAATCTCAGGCTTGAAAGATTGGCGTTAATGGATGAGGAAAACCTCAAATAAAAGTTATTAATTTAGGTATATTCAATATATTGACAGTTTAAAACAAAAAACCCTCTATAAACATTTAATTTTTTGGAGATAGCAATTTAATTAGCTAAAAAATAAATTTAGAAAAAGATCGAGAGACAATTATAAATCAGTATTAGTAATTTAAAATTAGCGATCGCCTCCAGGCAGATCGCATATTTGAAAACTATTCAATCGTAGCAATTACTGGTTGAATAACTTTTAACATTTGCTACAAATACCAGGCACTAAGTAACCTTAATGTTTATTTGAGAAACATTATTAACGTTAGTTCGACGAAACGTACTCTAAGCTTGAATATTGAAGTCAAGAAAACGAAATAATAACCTATTGCTTATTGCTTATTGCCTATTACCGTCTCCAAACTATCTACTTTTGTATCTATCAAACTCACGTATTATTAGATCGTACAGGCATCGGCTTCGGTGTCTTGCTCGAAACAAATAAACTTCAAACATCGAGGATTATCCCTCAGTAATTTTGCCAGTAACCAACCAGCAATCGTCCAGGTTTGAAACATTCTGGCGGATTTACCGACCAAACGACCATTTTTACCATCGTAATATTCGGGCCAGCGGTCATCCATCAAACGAGTTTCGGCGATCGCCACAGCCCGTTCCCCAATTTCGGCACGCTCCATTTTTTGAGCGGCTGCCATTAGCATCCACAATAAAATCGGCCAACTGCCGCCGTTGTGATAAGACCAGGGAGTATTTTTAGGATCGGAACCAGTAATAATTTGCCATGCCAAACCTTCTACAGCAGGAAAACAGATTTTCATTGGCATTTTGCCTATCAAGCTATCCCAGCGCTCTTCGATTAAATTCAAAATTTCATGAGATTCGTGGTCTGTAGTCAGGGAAGAAATAATCGCCATCAAATTGCCCAGGCTGAAAAAGCGAAAGTCCATGCGTCCTGGACCGAGATTGCCAGCTAGATAGCCACCGCGGTCGGGCATCCACTCTGTTATCCAGTAAGGGATAGATTCGGGATAAATATTAAACTTATTAACTACCGACTCGCCAAACTGGTCTCCCTGATAGCGGTGTATTTCATTGAGCTTTTTGAGATCGAGCCAATAGTAATAACGCATATGAAAGACAAAACTGCTCAGACGATTGTTGATACGAGCGATAGTGTTTTTGCCTTCAGTGTCGGTAATTAACAATTCCCTTGCCGATCGCAAGGCAGCATAAAACAATGCCTGAATTTCCAAAGGATAACCATCTACTCCCATGCGGCGATCGATCATACAGGCACCATCGGGGACGAGCAAGGTAGGAGTCATTTCAAACTGAGGTCCCAAACAAATATTGAGAATAAATTTTAGTGCCTCCTGAAAGTCGGGACGATGAGCGATACTAATGTCATCGGTAGCTTTGACATAGGCTCTTAAAAGGATAATCCACCACAAACAAGAATCAATTGGCGTAACTCTACCAATTGCTTTATCGCCAAAATCAGCATGGAGATATTGTTCTACCTCTCCAGACTCAACTTTAAAACTAGCTGGCATCAAACCAGGAGGTGCTTGATAGCAGTCAATACGTCTTTCTTGCTTTTGAAGCACGACAGTTTCCATAAAAAAGTTATGGAGAATGTCGGTTTTCCCCTGAATCAAGAATACTAAAGCTGCGGGTACGAAATCGCGGATAAAACACTGGTCGTAGTTGAGTGCATCCCTCTCCGAATCGGTAGCAGCCACAGTACCTACAGGACGGTTTTGGTAATAAATAATTGACTGTTCTAATAGTTCGTTGGCTTGCTGGATAATCGATTTTTTATTAGCAAGTACCATAATTTGTTAAATAGTTGACAAAACTTATCCTATCTCGATAATTTAACTTTTAAATGCCAAGGAACAAGAATTTTTAAATAAGTGCCATTTTGCCAGCAAAACTTTATAAAAGCTAATTTTTTGTAGTTAAGATAAAAGGTATAATAGAAGGTTTGTAAAAAGTGTCATCTATTGCTAGGAGCTATTTAAATCGTGGTCGTTCAAATAGATAAAAATATTAAAGCCGATCGCCCCTACGAGGCAAAAACCCAGGAAATTGCCAAACAGCTAATTGAAACCACTAGAGAAAAAAACAATTTCTTTGCCCAGATGCGCGACCAAATGCGTTGGGATGACAAGCTTCTAGATTGGACGATGGCTAATCCAGGGTTAAGGGTGCAAATGTTTCGCTTTATTGATACTATTCCCGCACTGCAAAGCAAATCGGAAGTTGCTCTGCATCTGCAACAGTATATGAGTGATGAAGCGGTGGAATTACCAGCAGCACTAAAAGGTATTCTTAATTTCACCGAACCAAATTCTTTTCCAGCCCAAACTGCGGCAGCAACCATTACTAAAGCCGTTGAAACTCTAGCATATAAATATATTGCAGGAGAAGATATCGCCGAAGTAATTAAAGCGATCGCCAGAATGCGGAAAGACGGCATGACTTTTACCATCGATCTCTTAGGTGAGGCGGTAATTACCGAAACCGAAGCCGAGGCTTATTTACAGAAGTATTTAGAGCTTATTTCTCAATTAAGCGAAACAGCTAAAAATTGGAAACGCACCGAAGGCATAGATTTAGCTGAGGGTAAAGAGTTACCCCAGGTGCAGGTATCGGCAAAGTTAACCGCCTTTTATTCTCAATTCGATCCTCTAGATCCCGAAGGTAGTAAAGCCAGGGTATGCGATCGCATTCGAGTTCTATTGCGTCACGCCAAAGAACATGGCGCGGCTGTCCATTTTGATATGGAACAGTACGAATATAAAGATTTAACCCTGGCAATTCTCAAAGAACTACTCACAGAAGACGAGTTTCGCGATCGCAACGATATTGGTATTACCCTACAGGCTTATTTACGTGACTCCTATCGGGACTTAGAAGATTTAATCGAGTGGGCAAAACAGCGCGGCAACCCCGTTACTATCAGATTGGTTAAAGGAGCTTACTGGGATCGAGAAACCATTAGAGCTTTACAAAATCACTGGCAGCAGCCCGTATACGACTATAAGAAGGCAACCGATGTCAATTTCGAGCGCATGACTCGCTTATTGCTAGAAAATCATCAGTACGTCTATGCAGCTATTGGCAGTCATAATGTCCGTTCACAGGCTCTAGCTTGCGCGATCGCCGAAACTTTAGAAATTCCTCCCCGTCGCTTTGAGATGCAGGTGCTGTACGGCATGGGAGATAAATTAGCTAAAGCTTTAGTCAAGCGCGGACATCGGGTGAGAGTCTACGCTCCTTACGGTAAGCTATTGCCAGGAATGGCGTATTTAATCCGCCGTCTATTAGAAAATACGGCAAATAGTTCATTTTTACGGCAAAATCAGGAGCAGAAACCTATAGAAGAGTTAATCGCTCCACCGATTGTAAAAACAGAGGAGTTAGAGCGAGAACACGAGCGAGAAAGTAATGTTACTTTTGCCAATGCCCCCGATACAGATTATTCCGACAGCGAACTTAGAATAAAAGCCCAACAGGATTTAGAAACTGTACGTAAATCTCTAGGTAAGACCTATTTACCTCTAATCGATGGCGAATACGTAGAAACTGATAACTATATCGACTCCGTCAATCCTTCCAGAGACTCAGAAGTAATCGGCAAAGTCGGTCAAATTTCTCTAGAACAGTCAGAAAGAGCGATGGAAGCTGCTAAAGCTGCTTTCTCTGGTTGGAAAAATACGCCAGTTAAAAAGCGAGCTAATATACTGCGTAAAGCAGCCGAGATTATGGAGTCGCGGCGACACGAACTAAACGCCTGGATTTGCTTGGAAGTAGGAAAAATTCTCGCTCAAGCAGATGGCGAGGTTTCAGAGGCGATCGATTTTTGTCGCTACTATGCCGACGAAATGGAAAGATTGGATGCTGGCTACAACTACGATATTGCAGGAGAAACTAACCGCTACTTCTATCAACCCAAAGGTATTGCCGTCGTTATTTCGCCCTGGAATTTTCCTATGGCGATCGCTACTGGGATGACTGTGGCTGCTTTGGTAACAGGCAACTGTACTCTACTTAAACCTGCCGCAACTTCGGCGGTAATTGCCGCCAAACTAACCGAAATCTTAATTGAAGCAGGTATTCCCAAAGGAGTTTTGCAATACGTCCCTGGTAAGGGTTCGGAAGTTGGAAATTATTTAGTAGAACACAAAGACACCCACGTTATCGCCTTTACGGGTTCGCGAGAAGTTGGCTGTAGCATTTACGCCCAAGCTGCTACTCTACAGCCAGGTCAAAAACATCTTAAAAAAGTCATTGCCGAGATGGGCGGTAAAAACGCAATTATTGTCGATGAAAGTGCCGACCTCGATTTGGCAGTAGCGGGAGTAGTTCAATCGGCGTTTGGCTATACGGGACAAAAATGTTCTGCCTGTTCGCGGGTAATCGTTGCCGAATCTATTTACGACACTTTCTTATCCAGACTAGTAGAAGCAACCAAATCTCTCAACGTTGGTGCTGCCGATAATCCCAGCACACAAGTAGGTCCCGTAATCGATTCTAAGGCACGCGATCGCATTTTAGAATACATCGAGCGAGGCAAACAAGAAAGCCAACTGGCATTGGCAATGACTGCACCAGAGGGTGGTTATTTTGTTCCTCCGACAATTTTAAGTGGAGTAACCACCGATAATACTATTGCCCAGGAAGAAATCTTTGGTCCCGTTTTAGCAGTAATGCGGGCAAGTAATTTTGATGAAGCTCTTAAAATCGCTAACGGCACCGACTACGCTCTAACAGGCGGTTTGTATTCTCGCACTCCCAGCCGTATTGACAAAGCTTATCGAGAATTTGAAGTAGGAAATCTTTATATCAACCGTAATATTACTGGCGCGATTGTTTCTCGTCAGCCTTTTGGCGGCTTTAAACTGTCTGGGGTTGGTTCTAAAGCAGGAGGACCAGATTATCTCTTGCAGTTCCTCGACCCCCGTGTAGTTACAGAAAATGTTCAGCGTCAGGGTTTTGCACCCATTACAGGAAATGAATAAAAAGTAGAGACAAGGCACACCTTGTCTCTACTTCATCATATCTTTTTATATCTAACTAGCTAAGACCTGTAGACTAATTCTGAAGACATTAATTTTAATATTTTCGGTTGCTTCTTCGTTCATGTCCTCGGAACCTCCAAGTCATGCTTCTAATACGAGTAAGCTTTGCCAAAGCGATGCAGAGCTATTTTTGCTTTTGCGTAGGGGACAAAAAACTGCTTTGGCTCTTTTGTACGACCGCCATGCTACACTAGTTTATGGAATAGCTTTAAAATTACTAGAAAATACCCAAGAAGCAGAAGATCTCACTCAGGATATTTTTTTAACTCTAAAGCAGTGTTCTTACAACTCCACACGAGGATCTTTACGTACTTATTTAGCAATTCTGACGCGATCGCGAGCCTTAGATTTATTAAGAACCCGTACTAGAGATCGGAGGCAATTACGCAAGCAAATAAGGGACGAACGTGCTAAAGTAACGTCTGACAATCCAATGGAAGAAGTATTTCGAGTAGAGCGATCGCAAGAAGTGCAATATGCTCTCGCTCAGTTGTCCGTAAAAGAACAACAAGTTTTAAAAATGACGTATTATGAGGGGTTAAGTCAGTCAGAAATAGCTTCGCAGTTAGAAATGCCAGTAGGAACGGTAAAATCTAAAGCGCGACGTGGATTACTGAAGTTGCGTCAGACACTTGCAGATGTTGTGGAGAAATTATAATCTATGGCTCTACTCTCATCAGAATGCGAACAGTTGCTTGTTGCGGGCTACGTGTTAGGAAATCTCAATCCCGTAGAAGCAGCCTTATTTAAAGAAATACTAGCAGAAAACCCAGAATTAATTCAGCAGGTAGCTGAATTTCAGCAAGCTTTGACCCTGGCATACGAGTCTCCAGAGGTCGCACTGCCGAACGGACTAAAAGCCAAAATTTTAGCCGCAGTCCCCGACGAGTCTGCCAATACTAGAGCGAATAGAAATTCAAGAGTTAAGCTTTTAGGATTACCCAAGCTTAAATTGCCCTGGTTTAAAGTTTTAGGAGCGATCGCAGCAGCAGCGATTGTAGGCTTAGGTATTGCTAATTACCGTCTCTGGCAAACATTACAGACAGCTGCGTTAGAAGCACCAGTTTTCAGACAACTAGTCTATACCCTACAAAGTCAAGAAGCTGAGGGACCAGTAGTAATTTTCTCTATTAGCCCCGATCGTTTAGAAGGAAGGCTAAGAGCGTTCGGTCTAGAACCTCTACCTGCCGATCGAGTTTATGTTTTATGGACTGTAGTAGGTAAAGACGCTCCCTTTACCACCGATAACAAAGGAGCTATTTTAACCGCAGTCTTTCATGTAAATGAAGATGGAACCCTATCTAGAAATATTTTCGTGCCAGAAGTCTATCAAACCAGCCAAGCGATTCAAAAAGTTGCGGTAACTATAGAAAACAAATCCGCTCCCCAGGCTCATCTAGGCTCAATCTTACTAGTTGCCGACCGACCTCAAAATGCCTTAAAAAAACCTGAAATTGCTTTCAAAAATAACGTTAGATAAAGCTCGAACCAATATTTCTGGTGAAAGACTAATTATGGTAACAATTGAGTCAACAATAAAAGACCGTACAAACATTTATTAGCCTGACAATTTATAAATTAATAAGAAATCGAGCTTGATAGTTGTCTCCAACTAGTTTATAAATGCTCGCTTTGCCCAACAACTGTATATAAAGTATGACCACAGCCAAAGACTTACCAGACTTAGAACGAGTAAGCTCCCTTAGCGCGACCGAAATTTTACAAAATCTCTCAGTAGAAACAGAAAGAGGATTAAATAATTCAGAAATAGAGCCAAGAAGAGAAAAGTATGGCTCCAATCGACTACAGCAATTCCAACGCCGCAGTTCTTGGCAGATCCTCATCGCTCAGTTTAAAAGTCCAATTATTGCTCTCTTAGCAGTAGCGGCAGTTCTTTCCTTTGCTTTTCAAGAATGGATTGAAGGAATCGCAATTTTAATTGCCATTTTACTCAATGCTGCGATCGGCTTTTTTACCGAAATCAAAGCAGTGCGATCGATGGAGTCTTTGCAGCAACTCAGTCAGACTAAAACCTTAGTCCGTCGCGAAGGTCAAGTAACAGAGATTAACGCCGAAGAACTGGTACCTGGAGATATTGTAGTCTTAGATAGTGGCGATTTGGTAGCAGCAGATTTACGTATTATTGAAGCTTCCAAACTGCAAGCCGATGAGTCGGCTTTGACTGGAGAGTCAGTTCCCGTAAGCAAAACTACAGAAAAATTAGAGGCAGATTTACCTCTAGCCGAGCGCAAAAATATGCTGTTTAAAGGTACGGCAATTACTAGAGGTTCTGGTGAGGGAGTTGTAGTAGCAACGGGAATGGATACGGAGTTGGGTCATATTTCTTCACTGACGGCAGAAGCAGAAGAAGAAGTTACGCCCTTAGAAAAAAGACTCGATAGCTTGGGACGCAGGTTAATCTGGGTGACGATCGCTATTGCGGTTTTGGTAGCTGTAACGGGAATTATCAGCGGCAGAGAACTACGAGTGATGGTGGAAATTGCCATTGCTCTATCGGTAGCGGCAGTACCCGAAGGATTGCCTATCGTGGCGACGGTTGCCCTGGCGCGGGGAATTTGGCGCATGGCAAAACGCAATGCTTTAATCGAGCGTCTGTCGGCGGTAGAAACTCTGGGAGCTACCAGTATTATCTGTACCGATAAGACAGGAACTCTGACTGAAAACCGCATGACGGTAGCTCAGATAGCTGTGGACGAAGGAGAGATTGAAGTTACGGGAAAAGGCTTGGAAGTTGAAGGAGAATTTATTGAAGGAGAAAACCACCTCAATCCAGGCGATCGCCAAGTCCTACAGGCAATTTTAGAGGTAGGCGTGTTGTGTAATAATGCTTCTTTACCACAAGAATCAACCAATGAAGAAAGTAAGATAACTGGCGATCCAATGGAAATCGCTCTATTGGTTGCAGGAGCAAAAGGCAATTTTTGGCGTAACGAATTAGTCGAGGGACAGCCAGAAGTCAACGAAGAAGCTTTCGATGCCGAAACTAAAATGATGGCGACATATCATGAAGCAGAAGGACAATATCGCGTTGCGGTCAAAGGTGCGCCAGAATCTATTTTACCAGTTTGTTCTTATTATTTAACTGATGAGGGAACTAAAGAAATCGATCGCCAAAAATATGAAGCATGGCAGGAAAAATGCGATCGCCTGGCAAGAGATGGCTTGAGAATTTTAGCTCTCGCACAAAAGACCGTTGCCAATAGAGAAGTCGAACCCTACGAAGATCTAACTCTACTTGGCGTAGTCGGATTATTAGATCCACCTCGACAAGATGTCAAACAAGCCCTCAAAGCCTGTCACGATGCTGGTATCAGGGCGATTATGGTTACAGGCGACCAGCCAGTAACAGCGCGTAATATTGGTTTGGCAGTCGGTCTGACTACCGAATCGGAAGCCGAAGCCGAACAGGGAAAAGCTTTAAAAAGCCCCGAAGATTTATCACAACAAGAACACGAACGGCTAAGACAAGTACCGATTTTTGCTCGCGTCAGCCCCGAACAAAAACTCAATCTAATTGCTCTGCATCAAGAAGCTGGCTCTGTAGTAGCGATGACGGGCGACGGCGTTAACGATGCCCCTGCCTTAAAAAAAGCCGATATTGGCGTAGCTATGGGCAAACGCGGTACTCAAGTAGCCCGCGAAGCAGCCGATATGGTGCTGCAAGACGATGCTTTCAGCACGATTATTGCCGCTGTCGAACAAGGGCGATCGATTTTTAACAATATTCGTAAATTTACCCTTTATTTGCTTTCTGGGAACATGGGAGAAATCATGGCAGTGGCTGCAGCATCTCTTACAAATGCACCCCTACCTTTGTTACCTTTACAAATTTTGTTTATCAATGCTGTAAATGATGTCTTTCCCGCTCTAGCTCTAGGAGTTGGTGCTGGCAATCCTACCCTAATGCAGCCTCCTCCTCGCGACTCAAAAGAGCCGATTTTAACCAGGGGTCACTGGCTGGCGATCGCACTTTACGGGCTGCTAATTGCCATACCTACACTCGGAGCTTTGGCGCTCGCCCTATTGTATCTACAAGTAGAGCAGGAAAGAGCAATTACTATATCTTTTTTAACCTTGGCATTTGGAAGACTGTGGCACGTTTTTAATATGCGCGACTCTGGTACGGGTTTGTTTCGCAATGAAGTAACTACCAATCCTTATATTTGGGGTGCAATAGTAATCTGTACGGGTTTATTATTACTAGCCGTTTATTTACCAGGTCTGTCTGATGTGTTGCAAACCGTTTATCCTGGTTTAGAGGGATGGTTATTAGTTATCGGTAGTAGCTTAATTCCCTTGATTATCGGGCAAATAGTCAAACAGTTTAGAAGCAGCAATAATAAAAAATCTGTTTGATGTCAATTATTGCAGCGGTTTTCATTCAATTAAATAGATTTTATTGTCTCTAACTTAGATGAATACCGCCGTGTGTTTGCATTTCATCTGTGAAATGTTATGAAGCTACGCTAGCAAACAATTGTTCCCAAGATTTAGATTCGGCTTCTGGTTTAGCGATAATTTCTATAATCTTCGATCGTGCAGCGGGTCTATTTAAAGCCTCTACGCAGACTTTAGCAACTTTAGGACGAGGAATACTACCATCAAATAAAGTATCCGCACCCGACATCACAATATTATCGGAGTTGTCCTCATTTTTTAGTCCGCCTGGACGCACAATAGTATAGTTCAAGCCACTACTTTGTAAATATTCTTCAGCCTGTTTTTTCCAATATAAAACCAGCCAGAATAAATTAAGAGGATGGAAAAACCTGGAAGCGCATAGAGAAGAAACAATTACGAACTGTTCTATATTATTGGCTTTGGCAACATCTATAAGATTTTTCGTTCCCTGGTAATCAATTTGATAGGGACCTGTAGGATCGAGGCTTGGGCTAGCTCCTGTAGCACAGAGTAAAACGTTACAATCGTCAAGAGCTTTGTCAATTGTTTCTGGCTTAAGTACATCTCCTACTACTAACTCAGCTTCTGAAGGCAGTATCTCCTTAGCTTTTTCTAAATTTCTAACTAAAGCACGTACTGCAATGTCTTTCTTCACCAATTCTCTGACAATGTGCCGTCCCGTCTGTCCCGTAGCTCCCACAACTAATGCTCGCATAAAATCCAAATCACACTAATTTTTTTTAAAAAGTGTTTAGCTTATAGTTAACTCTTTTATTGTAGAAAATTTAGCAGTACAAAGAATTACGAATAACTAAACTAAACATACTATGCAGTCCGACCTTGTAAATAGACAACAAGATGAAGTATTGGAAAACAACAGTCAAGATATATCTTTGTTAACCGATGACGACAAAACCTCTAGCCTCCGTTCGTTTCTATTTCGAGCTAGTTTTGTAGGCTGTATGGATATGTATAGCGATATCGATACTGTAGCTGATTATTTAGATGCTCATGAAGGTTGGTTTTGTCGCTGCGCTCGACCAATGAAAGTAGAGCCGTTGGGTAATAATGGCTATATTTTAGTTATAGGACGTTTTGGTTCTTTAGGTTTTCAGGTAGAACCAAAGATTGCAGTAGTTTTAGAACCACCAGTAGATAGAGTTTACCAAATGCGTACGATTCCGATTCCAGATGGCAATACTCTTAACTATGACGTTAATTATCAAGCTTCTATGAAGTTGGAAGCTAGCGATCCCCAACAGGACGTGCGCTTAAAAGCCAGTTTTCTAAAAAAGCGAATTGCACTTCCTCGATCGAACACCAAAGTTTTTTGGTCTTTGAATCTAGCTGTAAATGTCAGGTTTCCTAAATTTATTAATAAATTTTCACCATCTTTAGTTCAATCTACAGGCGATCGCTTAATAGCGCAAATAGTGCGTCAGGTATCTCCTCGCCTGACTTACAAAGTGCAGCAAGATTTTCACACTCGTCTTGGTTTGCCAGTGCCGCCGAAAAATAGTCTCAAATTCGAGCAAATTAGTTGTTTTCAGTAAAATACCGCTAGGAGTGAATAGTTAATAGTTTGATGTCTCATAAGATTTAGCGATCGCTAATTTCGCTATGATAAAGCGATCGCTACAAATCTTTCGGTGATTTAAATTGGTTCGACATAAAAACTAATTCCACTTTCCCCTTCAAGTCGATACCAGGGTAAATTTTCGACTACATAGTCTTTCTCTGCTGCCGAAGGAGTGAAAAAGTGAACGTCCGCCAGAGTATTGTACAGACGAAATAAAGGAACCGTTCCTGTCTCTTTTGCTTCGTAGGCATAATAGGCAACATCTTCAAAACTATAGTTAGAAAGATTATCAATAATATATTTTTTTTCTTTTTCAGCCATAGTATAGAGATGAACTCCCGTAGAATAATTGAAAAAGCGATATACGGGTTTGGCACCTGTTAAAGCATCAATGTCATCTTTAGCTCCTGCTGGTGCAATATAAGAAGACCCTTCATAGGCGTATTGTGGTAAATTATTTTGAATGTAACTTCTTTCCAATTCCGATGCCGTATAAAAATGCGCTCCAATATCCGAACGGAAAAAACGATGAATTACCGTATTTGTTTCATAGCCAACATCTTTTATTAGAGCTAGATCGATATCGCTAGGTAAAGCTCTTTCTCCTTTGGTTAATGAAGGCTCTAGCAAAGCATCTACATTTTGTACTCCATGATTGTCGTCTACATGACTTAAATCTTCGTCTAGGGGAACGGCTTTACCATCATTAAGAGCTTTACTATACTCACCTGTAAATACTTTTCTGATCGTATTAGTCAAACGATCGAACACGGGAGCCGCACCAATACCTAAAACATGCCCGATTTCATGAATGGCGACGCTAAAAAAATCATTTTTATCGGCAGGCACGTCATCAGTTACAGGATTGGAATCAAAATAAAAATCGGCATTATGGTTGAAAAAAACCGTACCTAGCCAGGGTTGAAAATCATCGCCATTGTAACGTTCATCTAAATCGCTATCAATTTCGTAACTGCCAAAAGGTCCCGCATTAGCCAGAGTGGATACTCCATCGGGTAAATCTAGTGAGTAGGCAAAGATCAGCAAATCGTCAATCGGTTCGTCAATAATGGCAGTTTTATTAGGTGTTTCAATATTAAAGTTATTTCCAGCTTCTTCGGTAATGGAAGCTATTGGTACTTGAATGGCATCTTCAATTGTTACATTGGCAAATTCGTCTTTAATATAAGTACTCCATACCGCTGCTGCTGCTTCTAGTACGGCTTTCCTGTTAGGAGTAAAAAAACCTAAATCGTCAAAACGATAATCAAATTTAATATCAAATGTCATAAAATTACTGTAGCTCCAAGGTTGATTTTTGATTTATTAATTGATATGGCTAACTTCAAACTAAAGTATTAGATTAGTAGGGTTTAAAAACCACAATAAATCTGTGATTTAAATCGCCATATTGTAGATTAATGACAATAGTTATAAATGTCTATATTTTTTAATTTTATCCGAGGCATAGATCGAGACGAAATCAGGTTTATTTTGTTTCTTTAAATCCATTTTATTTGAAAAAACAAACTATGCCAAAAAAACGAGCGGCAATAAATGGCAATAAATAAGGTATATAGCGTTTGTACATGCCTGAATTTGCGTCATACATATTTATTTAGTAATTTTTACTGACAATTTTTTAAATAAGCAATATTATTTACTTATTTTTATGTAAATCTAATGATAGTATTTTTTGTAATACGTACATTTTCGTAGTTTGCTTTTAAAGCTTATATTCATTTATAAAAATATATAAAATTAGCTTAAATCGATGAGTATTAAAGTAAGCAAAAAGTAGCAAGCGATAAATAAACTTTTAACTGCGAGCTGCTCTCAAACTTAAATAGACTTTTTGCATAAATATTTTTTTAAATATAAAAGATAGAGAGACAAAATCCACAATTCTGACTTCTTCGTTGCGACTGTCTTCATTCTCATCCTACTATTTTTAGATTCGTGCGAGAAGACTAATATAATTAGCAAATAGCACAAAGCTCTAGTTTGTGTTGAAAAAAATTAATTGAAAAATTAATTGAAATGACTACAAAATAAAACTTGAAGGCGAAGAAAAATACAGAAGAAGATTTAGGCAATAGACAACAGACAGGTACTACCTAGATTTAAAAATAAAAAGTCTATGTTTGGCTCTAATGATGAACGAAATGTATTTTATGCAACCGATAATCGCTGTAACCAGTCAAGTTTTCTCTAAAGCAAATCAAGAAAACTATTATCCAGTTTGAGGTACCCGTTCGATTTGAGCGTATCCGCTAAACAGCAACATCTTACCTGCGGTTTCTAGCCTATTTAAGCGTAGTTTAACCCCGTCGAGGTTAAAACGGTCTAAATCTACCATTTTGTTAAGAATTTTACCTAAAGCAATAGTTAATTCTTTTGAAGTGTCTCGCAGATCTTCTGGTACATCTTTTGGCTCGAATAAAGCGTTATCAAACACGATGCGTCGGCGTTTGGCAATTCCCAAACTACAGTTGAGACTCACGGGGATGCTGCGATCGCCCCAGCTAGCTTTTGCCAGTAACTTAATTCTATTATCAGGGAGCAATTGTAAATCTACATCGGTAAAGGAAACTGGTTTGCCACCAGATATTTTGGTCAAATCTTCAATAGTCAGATTTTCTAGACGTTTTCTAACCAACTCGGCTTCAAAAGATTTATTAATATCTGCTTGGGTAAGTTTGACTTGAGCAACAGCCTGAGTAGGTTGTTTGAGAGAAAGATTTCCTTTTACTACCGAACCAAAATCTATAGCGACCGTATCAGTTTCAAAAGACATTTCTTCTGTACGAAATTGTTTGCGTATTACCAATCCACGACCGTTCATTTTAAAACTATCTATCGTACCTTGTAGCAACTTACTAGAGGGCTGACAACGAACTTCAACCTCTACTAAATCACTACGAGTAAATAGGTGACGGATGGTATTGGTAGCAACCTTATTGAGAAGATTTTCTCCCCAGTCACCGCCTTTATCGTTATTGAAACCAGCAAAGCCACCAAACATAAGGTTTTAAGATCTAGCTACACTTACTTTGTAACAAAATATTAACAAAAGCAGCAATCAAATTATCCATTGTCGAAAGCTAAAATCCAGTTAGTTATAAGTTTATTGACTTGTTCGGGGATTTCATCGTGTGGACAATGACCTGCTTTTAAATAATACTCCGTAAGCTGCGGATAATATTCTCTAAATTTTGCTCCTCTAGCTCTAGCATCGATCCAAGGATCGCTCTCACCCCAGAGCATTAGTAGGGGACAGGACATTCTACCCAGCAAAAGATCGATCTTTTCTCCTTGAGGAGTTTTAAATACGGAATTAAAAACTCGTGCCGCACCGACATCACAGGAGGGACGATAGATATCTTCTACCAATCGGTCGGTAATAGCATTGGGATCGAGATAAACTTGTTTTAAAGTACGACGAATAGTTTCTCGACGGCGGAGATATTGAAATAGCAAAAAGCTAGCCCAAGGCTGTAATAAAAGCGATCGCGTTACTTCTCCTACGGTTTTTTGCCAAAATGGTGTTGGGGCTTTGACTGTAGTCTCGGTAAAAGGTCCGGCACTGTTGAGCAAAATTAAGCCAGCTACCGATTGCTGATATTCGGCAGCAACACATAGACAGGCATATCCCCCTAAAGAATTACCCGCCAATACGGTTGGTCTGCCAATAATCTCTTTGATAAAGTCGTGAAGTTGTTCTTGCCACAAGTTGCTGCTATACTCCAGATCGGGTTTGGCAGAACGACCAAAACCAAGCAAATCAATCGCCCAAACTTCAAATTGCGATCGCAACCCCGCTAAATTTTTTTGCCAGTGATCGGTAGAAGCCCCAAAACCGTGAACTAAGAGCAATGGTGGATGTGGCTGAGATTTTTCGCCAGCGCGAACATAATATATCGAATGTCCCCGCCACTGCCAATAGTTGCCTGGTATAGATCTAGTTTTTGCTAGAGAGGTTACTTGCATTGTCGCTGAAAATAATGATATTAAGTAAATTTAAGTTTATTGTTATTTTGTCTATGTTAGCTCGAATTGTCTTGACGCTCGCCAAAAAGATGATATGCCGCTCGTTAAGCTTCCGATCGCCAGAATTACTTTTTATAATATTAGGTAAACTTAAAAAAATATTCATTCGTGGGAACGATCCCAGATTGAAACACAAATTTTAATTTGAAAACAGACCGTTATTTAACCGTAGCTCGATTTAAAAGGAGAAAGTCGTGTCCGTTGGAACTTCTGTAATTAAAAAAAGTAGTACTTCTACAGTTCGCAAACTAGCACCCCGTTATCGTGTATTGCTTCATAACGATGATTTCAACTCAATGGAGTATGTCGTGCAAACTTTAATGCAGACAGTAGCAGGAATGACTCAGCCTCAAGCAGTTAATATTATGATGGAAACACATACTAATGGCATCGGATTAGTAATTACTTGTGCTTTAGAACACGCTGAATTTTACTGCGAGACTCTTGGCAATCACGGTTTGACTAGCACTATCGAACCTGACGAATAAAATGAGAACGAGAGTATATTAGTAAATCGCTATACTCCAATAATTTTAAGTTATTAAAAGATTAAAATACGCGCAAATCGCCAAGCAATCGGCACCAGTAAGATTATTGATTTTTACTGGTGTTTTGTCCATTTTTTGGCTGCCGTTAGCAATTCCAATATACTGGGCATTGAAAAATAATCCCAATCTGGCAGCGATTTTAACTATGGGATTGATGTTTCTCGAATTGCTGTGTTTGTGGCGATTGTGGGGTAAATATGTTTATGGAGAAACCAGCATATTTAGCAATTATGGTTTGGTAACAACTACTGCTAATTTACGAGAGTTTGCTAACGGTTTGGCGATTGGTTTTTGCTTTTGCCTGAGCTTGTTTTTCTTAGAAGCTGTTTGTGGCTGGATAAATATTGTCTCTCCCAGTCTCAATCTATTTAAAGTTACTCTTGAAGGCTTGTTTAGTGCTTTAGGAATAGCTCTTGCCGAAGAATTATTATTTCGAGGTTGGCTGTGGGATGAATTACGGCGAGATTATCCAACCAAAATTGCTATTTGGGCAAATGCTTTATTATTTGCCCTACTGCATTTTATTAAGCCTGTAAATGAAATTATTCGTACTCTAGTAACTTTTCCTGCTTTAGTAATTCTAGGGATAGCGTTAGTTAAAGCCAAACTACGCTGTAATAATCGTTTGGGTATATCTATAGGTATACATGCAGGTTTAGTTTGGGGATATTATATTTTCAACGTTGGTGAACTTATCGAATACAGCGATCGCGTTCCTGCGTGGATTACGGGAATCGATCGCAATCCTATTGCTGGAATTACGGGGTTGATATTTTTAAGCGTTCTCACTTTGGGCATTAGCCGATTTCGTTTCAGAACAAATTAGATCATTTCATTTAACATTAAACGTTTATCATTTAGCATTTATCAATGTTTAATGGTCAATGTTCCCTGTTCCCTGTTCATCGATCTAACCCACAACCGATACCTCTTCAACAATCAAAGCAGGTGTGTAATAAGAGCCATTCCAGGTACATTCATTTCCCAAAGCAACGATCCGATTTAAAACCTCATATACATTTCCTGAAATTGCCGTATCTTTGACTCGACCGACTATTTTGCCCTGCCGTACTCGATAGCCTAAATCTACGTTGACTGAAAAGTCACCAGAAATATCGGCACCACCACCTAAAATTTGGTCGATAATGATTCCCGTATCTAATTGAGAAACTAATTCTTTCCAAGTATATTTCCCTGGTTCAACACACAAGTTAACTAAAGAGGGAGTAGGATAGCTATCTAAGTCGGGACGAAAACCATTACCAGTGGTATCGATCCCTAACTCTCTACCTGTAGCGCGATCGCAATAAAACCGATTTAAAACGCCTTCTACAATTACTTCCAAAGTTTGTGTAGGCGTTCCTTCATCATCAAAGGGACAATCGTAGGGTATTTTATCTGGCTGTTGGGAAAGAGTTAATAGTTCTGAGACTACTTTGTTTTGGTGGCGATCGCTCCAAGGGGAAGAACCTTCGGCAACTTCTTTGCCATTTAATGCGTCTTCAATGGTTTCCCAAAGCATAGTTGCTGCATTTGCCGTAAACAAGACTGGCATTTTTCCTACAGGAGGAGTAACGTTGTTTTTTGCCCAATCTAATCGTTGCAGTATTCTTTGAACGACACTGTCAAGTTCTAATGGCTGTTTGCTGTATTCACCGTCGTATATACCCAGGAAATCTTCTCCTCGAATCGATTCTGCACCAATATAGTAAGCGATTGAAGTTCCGCTGTACTGACAGCGTAAACCCTGAGAATTGAGCAAAGTAGTCGTTTCCCGTTCCCATTCAAATTCTGCCGAACAGACTAGTTCGGGATATTCATCACGTAAGTTGGCAATTGCTGTCAAGCCAAGCTCGACTAGTGTTTCTATAGAAATATCGATAGTATTACCAGCATGAATTTCGGTTCTGCCTGGTGTTAAGACAGGGGTTTCAATAGGATTTAGTTGTGAAAGTGCGATCGCTTTAGCTACAAGTGTTTCTGGTTCGATAAATCCAGATGCCACTGCTAAACCCTGGCGATCGTTCGACCATACTCTTAAAGCCGTACCTTCTGATTGAGAACTTTCTAACTGTTTGAGACGATTTCCTTCAAAAAATATTTGACGCGATTGTCCTCTAATTTGATAGATTTCGGCATGCGTTACGTTAGCGTTTATAGCTATTTTTAACAGTTGTTCGATACTACTCATGTCTGCTTTGTTTGTCGAGGCGCTTAAATCGGCGACTTAATTTTTAGCGAACGAACAATCTGTCCGATGTCCTCAGTAATAATAAGTAATTATTTAACTGTTAATATAGTCAACAATAATTGAAAATTCTAGTTTTTACCTAGTAAAAAACGGAGTGTTTCTTAATAGATTAGGAGTGTGAGTAAATTTACCGCCAATAAAAGACGATCTCGGCGGTTTTTCTCCTATATTATTTATATTTAAATATAGATAGACACAAAAAGTTACAATCGCAGCTAGCACTATTCTTTCTAACATTGGCTCTCCTCTTCCCACTTGTCATCTGCACACCCCCAGTATGTCTTATTTCCTAAAATATAGCTATATTTAGCTATTTATAAATTAATATTTTTATCAAAGCTTTACGAAACTTTTAAAGTCGATTATTAATTATCCGATATCGATAAAAAACTTAATTAAATATCATTAAGTCAAAAAGCAGAGGTGAAAATCACTAACACTGGTTGCAATTTACTCGCACTTATTTTAGCAACGCTGTTTCTCTAGCTATTAAATACAAAACGATATTATATTTTTATTCGTAATATTTGCTGACTTAGAACTTTCTCAAACCAATCTGGTTTTACCAAGTAGAGCAAATTTCAGTTTTATAAAGTTTACGATCCTTATTGTTAATAGTATTGCGGCGATGGCTGTGTGAGGTTGGTGTGAGAAGTTTAAGAGATTGAGTCTCGAACTTGGAATAATTGTTATTTTTATATTCGAGCTAAAAAAAGACAAATTTTTTTTGCTTTTATTGCGATCGCAGTCCCGTCGAACTACTTCTTTCTGTTTTAAATAAACCGCTTTTTTTTGTCACAATTGGGTGGTAATAAGACTTTATTTTTTGCTTCAGAATTAGCAAAAAGAAAGTAGTGTCTTCTAACAAATATCTTCGCCACAATCGTTTGGGTTCTGATAAAAGCCGATAAAACCACTCTAAACCAGCCAAACTAATCCATTTTGGTGCTCGCTTGAGATTACCTGCTTCAAAATCGAGAGTTGCACCAATAGCAAAAAAAGTTTTAATATTTTTTAGCTGAGATTTGTACTGGTAAATCCATTTTTCTTGTTTGGGTGCTCCCAGTCCTACTGCTAAAACGTTGGCACCAGAGCGAGCGATCGCCGCGATAATCTTTTGACATTCTGCCTCATCCGTTTCAAAACCAAAAGGAGGAGAATAAGAACCTACAACTATTTCTCTTCGTGCTTTGGTATTGATGTTTTGGCGAGCTTTTGCCGCTACATCACCTAGTCCTCCAAGTAAAAAGATTTTAATATTTTTATCTTTACTATAATATTGACAAAAAGCAGGAAATAAATCCGAACCTGAAATTTTTTCAATTAAAGGTTGACCGAGAAACCGTGATGCTAAAAACAATAGTTGGCTGTCACAAACTCGATAATCTGCCTGTTGATAGACATGATAAAACTCTTTGTCTTTTTGAAGCTTTACTAAATGATCTACATTGGGGGTAAATACAACTCCACCTACTTTTAATTTTTCGATCAACTCTGACATACTACAATTATCAATCGGAACATTTAAAATATTTATTCGTTCCATTTTCACTCCTCATTTAAGTAGATTAGTGTTGTAAGCTTTGTACCTTTCATAGGATCTACTTAGATATTTTTACCGCCATCGATACTTTAAAATACATTTGTAAGTATTTTTAATACATATATTTGGTATCGCTTATTTTGGTGTCAAATTTACACACTCGGTCGATAAATATTAAATAGAGTATATACCTTTGTCATTAATTTAAATAAGTTTACTTAAGTATATATTACAGCAGATGAAGTTATTTCAATCGTGCTACTATATGATGATTTAATAAAGTTTGCTGAGTAAGTAAATCTTCAACCGAAATACGTAAATATCGTCCTTCATCTACTTCAAAAACTATTTTGAGCCGATCGCTACCAGGATTTCCTGGTGGTTCTAGCTTGGCAATAGTTCTAGCTCCATCTCGATCGTTGAGAGGTAATACAGTAGCCGTATCGGGTTTAGCGGCGCGAGTTACCAGCCTTTCGCCATCAAAATATACTTCAGTAGCACTGGTTGTCGAACCTAGTTCGCCAATAATCAATTCGAGGCTGGTTTGATTATCTGTTGAAGCTCCCAGAATTAGTTCTACTGGGCGTTCTAAGGGATAAGGCTGCCCTGTGTTAATAATTGAATGCCAACTATGACAGTTTTGACGGCGATTCCAATAGCGAATCCCATAGCTATGGTAGAGAAAATCTTTAACTTCATTGTTTTTAGCTACCTGCAAAGCTCCTTTGACAATAGCTTCATAAGGACAATCGCCAAAAAGCTTGTTTTCGTCAAAATATTTAGAGATCCAACTGCGTACCGCAGGAATTTGTACGGAACCGCCTACTAGTAACACGCCGTCAATATCTTCAACTTCAATTCCATTACGCCTTGCTTGTTGAATTACCTGTTCCATAGACTCATCTAGCCGCTCGAAAAACTGCTGCTGTCGCAATATGTCTTCAAAGCGATCGCGGTCTAAATTTAGTTCGTAGCTTTCCAGGGTTTCGTCATTAAAATATACTTCCGAGGCAGAAGACTGAGAAGACAGCTTAATTTTCAACCTTTCTGCCAAACGCTCGATTAGAGAAGTTTTAGGCAAACCCTGAGTACTATAAAAATAATCGACCAGCCAGCGATCGATATCCGAACCGCCAAGATTTTGTCCCGCCTTAGCTAGTACGCGAGCTAGTGGTTTCTGAGGCTTGTCGTTGCCCCAAATCCGCTGCCAATTAAGTTTAAAACCTTGAGGCTGAGGATTTTCTGCCAGCCTGACCAAAGAAAGATCCAACGTACCACCACCAAAGTCTACTACCAACAGTAATTCTTTATCCGTCGCATCATAACCGAGTGCTGCGGCTGTCGGTTCGTCTAAGATTCTGATTTGTTCTACCGCTAAAGATTCAAAAACCCCAGTCAACCAATGGCGATAAGCTTCAAAACTATCTACTGGTACGGTTAAAACCAACGATTGAATTGTCTCTGTATTGTCTTGCAACTGCACAATTAATTTGTGTAGAAACCAAGCTCCTATCTGCTCGAAAGAAAGAGTCTTTTGGTCTAGCTGGGGCAAAAAACCTTGAATGGGCGAACCGATTCCTCGTTTGAAACTGCGAAAAAAACGTGGCTCATTAACCATATCCAAACCGCGATCGCGCACTGTTTGTCCGACCACAACTCGTTCCTGGCTGGCATCTTCGACATATACTAAGCTGGGAATTAAAGGAGGTAACTTGGTAATTGACTGAGAGAGTTCTCCCAGGTCAACCATTTCTGCTTGTTCAGTAGCAGCGTTCCAGCGAGCAATTGCTGTGTTGCTAGTACCAAAGTCAATGGCATAAAAACTAGTTGAAATTGAATTGCTTCCCATCCAAAAAATGAAAATTGCGTAATTATACGATTACTTAGTTAAATTACCTTAACTTTATCGCTAATATACGTAATCGAACAAAAGTAAGAAATTGCGATCTATCTGACTGAGAGAGAGAATTGCTATAGTCGTATGCAAGACATTCTGTCACGTCTTAGCGACGCTTTAAAGCTTTGCTTCTACCCCCGTTAGGGGCTGAGCCTCTGTGGGTCTCGTCGCTTGACAGCGGAGTTTGTTCCCATTGCGTTTGTGAAAACCCTGTATCCTATATTATTTATCAATCGATTTACAACAATGAATCAGCTAAGATTTCTAGGTAAAGTAGCAACTCATCTTACAGCACTTTTTTTAGGAGTCATTTTAACCTTTGGGGGTTTGAGAGTAATGTCTTCTCAAGCAGATACTCTACTCACTCCCCAGCCGAAGCTAGAAGAAAGAGCAGAGCGAGTTGCTTTACAGGTAGAGCCTGAAACTTCTACTAACTTCGTCGGTAGCGCAGTAGCACGTTCGGGTCCTGCTGTAGTCAGGATCGATACCGAAAGAACTGTTACTCGTAAAGTCGAGCCATTTTTTGAAGATCCTTTTTTTCGCGATTTTTTTGGCGATCGCTTCGGGCAACAGTATCCTACCGAAAGACAGCTTAGAGGACAGGGTTCGGGATTTATTACTGATAAGAGCGGCATTATTTTAACTAACGCTCACGTAGTTAGTAAAGCCGACCGTGTTTTAGTAACTCTTAAAGATGGACGAGAGTTTGAAGGGACTGTTCGAGGAACCGATGAAGTAACCGATTTAGCGGTAGTAAAAATCGATCCTCAAGGATCGGAGTTACCCGTTGCTCCTTTGGGTAATTCTAGTAACCTGAAAGTTGGTGACTGGGCGATTGCCGTAGGCAACCCTGTTGGCTTAAATAATACTGTTACTTTGGGTATTATCAGTACCCTGACTCGCACTTCAGCACAGGTAGGTATCCCCGATAAACGCATCGATTTTCTGCAAACTGATGCGGCAATCAATCCCGGTAATTCTGGCGGACCTTTGTTAAACGAACGCGGCGAAGTTATTGGCATTAACACGGCAATTCGCGCTGATGCTAATGGAATTGGCTTTGCCATACCTATAGATAAAGTTAAAGCGTTAAAAGATACTCTAGCTGCTGGTAAGAAAATTCCCCATCCTTATGTTGGCGTGCAAATGGTCACTTTGACTCCCGAACTTGCCAGACAGAACAATCAAGATTCTAACTCGCCTTTCTTTGTTCCTGAAGTAGAAGGGGTATTAGTAGTTAGAGTTCTGCCTAACACTCCTGCCGAAGCAGCAGGCATTCGACGCGGTGATGTTATTGTAGCGATTGACGATAAACCGATTGCTGGTGCCAGCGAACTGCAAACATTAGTGGAAAACAGTGGCTTGAATTCTAGTTTGAAGTTTGAGGTCGTACGCGGCGATCGCTCTCTGAAATTAAGAGTTGTTACTGCTCAGTTAGAAAGTAATTCTTAACGGACGGTAATTTTCGATTGAGTAGATACCTTCAGCAATTAACAGTGAACAGCGAACAGTCAAGTTTAACTGCTGAGTTTAGCTGTTGAAACAAAAATTGTTCATCGAAAAGTTAACAGCGGCGATATCTCGTTCTTTATCGGGTTATCGTCGCTATTACATTTAAACCATACCTCGCGCGATCGAGGATTGCGGTAAAAGTTTTACTGACTTTGATATTTTGTCGGAGTTTCGGGGAACAATAAAATTGACATTTTCAGTTTAATACTCGAAAGCTGTTAACACGGCAACAATAAATATAAATTTTGCTGGCTTTAGTTCTATTCCTAATATAACTGGAACATCAGTATTGGCAATTACTCAAGAAACATGGATAAACAATCTCTTTACAACACTCAACAAGTCAACACAGAAAAAGTTCACCATATCTTAGTAATTGAAGATTCTACGGAAAGAAGAACCATTGAGTTAACGCTACCTAATTATTCAATCGGGCGACATTCTAGCAACGATATTATTTTTTCCTGTCTAAAAATGTCTCGTCATCATGCAACTTTGCTCAGAAGAACCGATTTAAAAAACAACCAGTATTCTTATTGGCTTTTAGATGGCGATTTGCAGGGTAATAAAAGCCGTAACGGGGTTTTAGTCAACGATAAAAAAAGTTTAATTCACGAACTAAAAGACGGAGACATGATTCGATTTAGCGCCGATGCTGCTGCCAGATATCGTATTGTTGCCAGTTTGTCTGACGTTGAAAAACTAGAAGATAGTTTGGCTTTTGAAAATCAATCTGCTACTGTAATTTCACAAAATAACGGTCGTACAACTCTTCTCGATCGCGAAACTGTATATTCATCTTCTCACGAGTTAACTTACAATACTGACTCAGAACCAGAATTTATTAGTTTTGCCGAATTATGTCCCTTGCCCACCATCGCCATCGATCTATACGGTCAAATTAAATACTTAAACTCAATAGCAAACGAGGTCTTGCCAACAATTCAGCAGCAAAAATTAAATCATCCCGTATTAAAAGATTTGATTTCTTTATGCAATATTAATAACAACCGTACTCTGACTAGAGAAGTAGCGATAGAAGACAAAACCTATCAACAAATAGCTCGTTACTTTCCAAATAGCAAATTAATTAGAAGTTATTTAGTCGATCTTACTCAGCAAAAAAAATTAGACAAAAAGCTGTTGGCGAAACAAGCGATTTATCAAACCGTAACTAGAAAAGTTTCCGAAGCAATTATTATTGTCGATGAAATAAGCAAAAATATTGTTGAAGCCAATCCCATGAGTTCGATGCTGCTAGGGTATACCGTAGAAGAAATAGTAGGTATGACCGTATACGATTTAAGCTTTGAGCCAGAAAAGCTAGCAGCAAATTTACAACAAGCCGTAGCAGAAAAAATCGGTTTGATTGGTACTTGTTTGTTGCGGCATCAAAACGGAACAGAACTTGAAGTTAATATTAAAATTAGTGCGATCGATAGCAGTAATAGTAAGATGTTTTGTCTGGTTATCGACCGGCTGGCAGTAGAAAATTATGTACCTACAAATTATTTAGAAACTAATTTAAGTTACAAAGATATTTTTTATCAACAGCTAACTTCGGCAGTGGCTAATGCCAAAAGATATCAAAAGCTGTTGGCAGTAATGTTTCTCAATCTAGATTTATTGCCAGAATTTGAGAGCAACCTGGGGCGAGAAAACAATGATATTCTGTTGGCAAATGTAGAAGAAAGATTGCGTGCTAATTCTCGTTTGGGAGATACAGTAGTTCGCTGGCACAAGAACAAGTTTGCTTTGCTATTAACCCCAGTAGATACAGTAGAAGAAACTGCCAAAGTCAGCAACAGAATCCAACAGTCTTTAAAAGAACCTTTTAAAATTGGCGACTATTATTTTACTCTTAAAAGTAATGTAGGTATTGCTATTTATCCCCAAGATGGAACCGAACTAAATGCTTTACTAAACAATGCCGATCTAGCTCTTCATCAAGCTCAAAAAGATAATGATAAATATCGATTTTACAACTCTAGTGTAAATTCTCAAGCTTTAACATTATTAAAGCTTGAAGAACTTTTGTACAAAGCCGTAGAGCGAGAAGAACTAGAACTTTGCTATCAACCCCAGGCTAGCATTGACACTAAAGAGATACAGTCGGTTAAAGTTTCGGTTAGTTGGGAACACTCAGAATTAAGTGAAGTTTCTGCAACCAGCATTATCAAAGTAGCCGAACAAACAGGATTAATTATTTCTTTAGGCGAATGGATTATAAAAACCGTTTGCAGGCAAAATAAAACTTGGCAAGAGTCAGGACTACCTGAGATAAAAGCTGTAGTAGCACTTTCTCCAATACAGTTTCAGCAGCTAAATTTATCTGCGGTAATTAAAAGAATTCTTACCGAGACAAAACTAGAACCCGAGCTACTAGAGTTAAATATTTCTATAGCTGCGCTAATGGCGAATATTCAATATTCGCAACAAACTATAGAGCAGTTAAAAAAGTTAGGAGTTTGTATTTCAATTTCCAATCTAGCAACCGATTTTTACTCTTTGGAGATGCTAAAAAAACTGTCCTGTGATATTTTGAAAATCGACCCTTACTTAGTTCGAGAACTAAAAGACAACCCACAGGATTTAGCAATTATTTCTACTTTGGTCGAGCTTGGTAAAAGACTTAATTGGGAAATCGTAGCAGAAGATCTAGAAGTTGAAGAACAGGTTGAATTGATACGCAGTTTTAAATACGAGAGGATGCGGGGTTTTTGGACTAGTCCCGCTCTATCGGCAGCAGCCACGACAAAATTGTTAAGCGATCGCTATAAAAATGAATCCGAACCGCCGACAGCAGAAATATAGCTGCCACTCGGCACTTCTATTCCGCCACGTATTGCAAGAAGTTCAGCAACACATTACCTGCTTCGGTTAAATCTTTACCAAAGGTAATAATGCCCTCTTCATGTCCTGCCATAATAATAATTTTCTCTTCCTTCACCTTTGTTTTCGTAAATAGCCTAATAATTTCTTCTGCCATAGCAGGAGTTCCATAGGGAACATCCTCTGCTGTAGTGGGAACTTTTCCTTTCAATATCCGCCACAAAGCCAAATTATGACCGTGAACGATCGCTTTAATTTCGGAATCTGCGTCGTAAACCGCACTATGAGTCATCGATTCTGATGAAGCTTTAATCGGTCCAAGGCACTTTACTCTATTTTGCCGTAGATCGTACTCTGTCACTAAGGTAAAATGCTCTTTCCCGATTGGATAAATATTTCCTGTTTGGGTTCCTGAAATTAAAATGCCTGCTGTGGTTTTAATGCTGATATTCCCATAACCAATCCCAAGATCGGCATAATAACCAATCTGCTTTAGTTCATAAAAGCGATCGCGCCATGCCATAAGTTCGGTTGGCACCCGAATAGATAATGGCTGCTTGCGCCAAGTGAGATCGAACTTAATATATCCTTCGTCAAAGTCTAGGTTGCGATCGTTCATCTTGTTAAAATTTTTCTGGAAACAATTGTTTTATACCCTCTTCAGAAGCAGCACAAACTCCCCGTTCGGTGATTAATCCAGTCACATATTTAGCGGGAGTGACATCGAAACCGTAATTTGCTGCTGGCGTGGTTTCGGGACAGAGCAACACGGACTTAATTTCCCCGTTTACTCTACCTTGAATATATTTCACTTCCTTTTCATCCCTGGTTTCAATGGGAATATCCCGCACGCCATTTTCAATAGAACAATCTAACGTCGATGAAGGTAAGGCAACGTAAAAAGGAACCTGGTTGTCATGGGCAGCCAGTGCCTTGAGATAAGTACCAATTTTATTGGCTACATCGCCATTTCGGGCGGTGCGATCTGTGCCGACGAGAACCAGATCTACCATGCCATGCTGCATCAAATGCCCCCCCGTATTATCGTTAATTAGGGTATGGGGTACATTCTGCTGATTTAGTTCAAACGCCGTGAGGTTTGCCCCCTGATTTCTAGGACGAGTTTCATCTACCCAAACATGGACGTTAATACCTGCCTCATGAGCTTGGTAAATGGGTGCGGTGGCAGTACCCCAATCGATAGTGGCTAACCAACCAGCGTTACAATGGGTGAGGATATTTACTGGTTTAGTTCCATCTCTATTTTTGCGAGCGGCGATGGTTTGAATAATCTTTAACCCATGCTGACCGATACGGTAACAAACCTCAATATCATCCTGCTTTATTTGATTGGCTTTAGCCAGAGCAATGGCAATTTTTTCGTCTGGATCGTCGCTGACAGATAATGCCTGCTGGATTTCTTTAATTGCCCAGGAGAGGTTTACTGCTGTGGGACGGGTGGCATTTAATTTGTTAGCAACCTGAGTTAAATACCCTTGGCGATCGCTGCGATCCTTGGCTTCAATACAGCCTAAATACATACCATAGGCTGCTGTTACCCCAATTAACGGCGCGCCCCTGACTACCATTTCCTTAATAGCAAATGCCGCCTCATCAGTGTTGGTGATGTCAAAAGTTTTAATTTCATGGGGAAAGAACCTCTGATCGAAGACCTGAATGAGTTGGGTATTCTCATCATCGACCCAAATGGTATGGTAGTGTTTGTTGTTAATTTTCATTGTTAATTGCCTAACGTCCAAAGCGATATCCTTTACCGTAAACGGTATGTATCAAACGCTCTTCACCTTCGATCTCGATTTTACGACGCAACAGGCGAATTAAAGCTGCTAAAACGTTACTGCTAGGTTGTTCGTTTTTACGCCACAAATGATTATAGATCTCCTCATGGGTTAGGAGGCGATCCTGACGTTCCATAAAATATCTTAAAAGTTCGATTTCTTTGGTAGATAGATCGATCGCTTTTCCCTGACGATAGGCAATTTGGTTATCTAAATCGAGTTCGAGATCCCCTAGCTTGAGTTTATTGCTGCTATTTTCAGTTTCTAAATTAGCCGATCTACGGAGTAAAGCCCTTACTCTGGCGAGTAATTCTCTCAGTTCAAAAGGCTTAACTATATAATCATCCGCACCCGCATCCAAGCCATCGACGCGATCGTCAATAGTATCTTTGGCAGTCAGAAATAATACTGGAGTAGACAGAGAATGCGATCGCAGTTCGCGACAAATTTCCAGACCAGACTTTTGCGGCAGCATCCAGTCTAAAATTAAAAGATCGTAATGGTTCTGCAATGCCAACTCGGTTCCCAAGCGTCCATTATCGGCTACATCTACACGATATCCTTCTCTAGTCAAAACTCGAAAAAGAGGATCGCTCAATTCAGTTTCATCATCAACTAAAAGTATTCTCATAATTTTGGTAATAATAATATTTACAGACGGTTATTAACAAAAAACATTTTGGCTTGGTTATGCAATATAGGCGATTTGGACGCACGGAATTATCAATGCCCGTATTTTCCTGTGGGGGGATGAGATATCAGTATAAGTGGCAAGATTTACCGCAGTCGCAAATTCCTGCCGCCAATCAACACAATTTGGAAGCTACTATTCATCGCGCCCTCGAACTTGGCATCAATCATATCGAAACTGCAAGGGGTTATGGTAGTTCCGAGATGCAGTTAGGACGAGTTTTACCCCAACTACCCAGAGATAAATTTATCTTTCAAACCAAAATATCTCCCAAACCAGACCCTAAAGAATTTCGCCGCCAGTTTCAACAGTCTCTCAACTTTTTGCAATTAGATTATGTAGATCTACTAGGCATTCACGGGATCAATAACGAGATTAAACTCAAGCAAAGCGTTCGTCCTGGCGGCTGTTGGGAAGTTGCCAAACAGCTTCAGCAAGAAGGTAAAGTGAGGTTTATCGGTTTTTCTACTCACGGTTCGACAGAAATAATTACTAAAACTATCGAAACGGGTTTATTTGACTACGTCAATCTGCACTGGTACTACATCAATCAGTGGAACTGGTCGGCAATTGAAGCCGCACAGCGTCAAGATATGGGAGTATTTATTATTTCCCCTTCAGATAAAGGAGGACAGTTATACAATCCGCCTCAGAAGTTGGTCGAACTTTGCCAGCCACTAAGTCCCATGATGTTTAACGACTTATTTTGCCTGTCTCATCCTCAAGTACACACTCTTAGCATCGGTGCAGCCAGACCATCTGATTTTGACGAACATCTCAAAGTCTTGCCTTTACTAGAGCGAGCGTCTGAAATTTTACCGCCTATTTTAGAACGCTTAGAACGAGAGGCGATCGCCGTGTTAGGGGAAGACTGGGTACGCAATTGGCGAATTGGTCTGCCGAACTATGAAAAAACACCAGGCAAGATAAATATACCCGTAATTCTCTGGCTGCGAAATCTCACTTTAGCGTACGATCTGCTTGAGTTTAGTCAAGGGCGTTATAACCTATTGGGTAACGGCGGTGACTGGTTTCCTGGTGCCAAAGCTAAAAGGATCGATCGCCGCAAATTGCAATCGTGTTTGGCTGACAGTCCCTATGCCGATAAAATCCCCGATCTCTTAATTGAAAGCGATCGCCTGCTTGGCGGCAAAGAGGTACAGCGTCTTTCTCAAAGCTAAAGTTGCCACTGGAAAAAATCAACTATATTTCCCAACACGCGATGTTTTAATAAAGAACGCTTTTGCCATTCTTCATAGGTAATACGCTTGCTTTGAGCAAAACCTTTTTCAAAGGTCGCTTTAATGCCCTTAACTAATTCAGGCTGTGCGCTACAAATATCTAATTCATCGTTATGAGAAAAGCTACGAGGGTCGAAATTAGCACTACCCGTAGTCGCCCAAAGATCGTCAATTAGCAGCAATTTAGCATGGGTCATGCTAGGCTGAAATTCATAGATTTCCACACCTCCTTTTAACAATCTGCCACAGTGTTCGTAAGAAGCATAATAAACGGGTTTTTTATCGCTGCGTTCGCTGGTAGTTAAAATCCGCACATCTAAGCCAGTTTTTTTTGCCGCTATCAACAGATCGATAGAATTTTCATCGGGAAGAAAATAAGGACTAGCCAGCCAGATACGCTTACGAGCCGCAATAATACTGTTATATTTAAAAGCTTTAATTGGTGAAAAACGAATTTTAGGGTTGGCACCTGGTATCACTAACATCAGGTGATTTTCTCGTTCTGGCTCTAGGTTATCTAATTTCTCTCTGGCAAGATTGGCTACTCCATCGTCAAAAGTCCAGTGTTGAGAAAAAACCCCCTCTAGTATAGAAACAATTTCTCCTTCGATACGCATTTCGACATCTAACCAGGGTTGAGCATCGTCTTTTTTTTCCGTACCGTCCCACATATCGGAAATTCCCGCACCTCCTACCAAGCCAAACTTGCTGTCGATTAGTAATAGCTTGCGGTGGGTACGTCCTGCATAATCCAAAGGTGCTTTCCAGTTAAACGGGTTAAAAAAAGATATTTCGATACCGCTTCTTTTTAAACGTTGCCAGTATTTCTCAGAGATGTCTTTAGTGCCATAACTATCTACTACTAGTCTTACTTTGACCCCTGCACTGGCTCGTTCGGCGATCGCCGCAGCAAAATTATCGGCGCGTTTTCCAGGAGTCATAAAAAAGGTTTCAAAATCTATGGTATGCTGCGCTTGAGCGATCGCATCCAAGCGAGCCTGTTGAATAGCACTGACATCATTCCAAAAATTGGTAATTACTCCTTTAGTCACAAAAGAATTAGAAATACTGGCTAAAGTAAGAGGAAAACGCGCAGCTTCTGGATGAGGAGGGTTTTTAACTCGATATCTCAGGGGTTCGCGAAATGCACCACGCAGATAGAAACCAACGAAGATAATTAGGCTGAGTACCAGAAAAGCAATAAACAGCCACCACAGAATCGATTCAATTAAGTCCCACATAAAAAATTAATTATAAAACCTAGCATAGATTCACTAGTATAGGACTTACACTATAAAGTAATATGAAATACTTGAATGTTTGCTACAAATAATTGTTTTAAGAAATTGGGGACTTAGGGATTTCAATCTACCAGAAGATCGCTCCCCGTTACCTCGTTACCCGATGTGTAGCATTCTTTTTTAGATTTCATGTAACTATTGGGAAACACTTCGACGATAGAGAAATATTACTGCCAGTAATAAGCCCACTACTCTAAAACTATCAGAAGCAAGAGTTGCCCAGGCAGCCCCCAGCCAAGAAAACTGAGGAATTAACCAGAGATTTAATAAGCCATTTCCTACTGCTGTAGTTACTTGAATTTTACTGCGTATGGTTTGAAACCCCGCTCCCGTAAGTGTATCGGCTAATAGTAACTGCAAACCACTAATTAAGGGAATTGGTGCTAACCACTTCAAGGTATAGATTGCTTCTTGATATTCCGCACCTAAAATAATCGGAACCAAAGGTGCCAACAGCCAACAACCACAGCCAATAACCACGCCATAAATGCTGATAACTGGCAATAAACGCTTTAACAAGGGCAAACAACCTCTAATTCCCGATACTCCGTGTTGAAAAAATTTGGGATAGGATACGACTAAAATTGCGTAAAAAGGAACGCAGGCAATATCAATAAAACGATAGGCTGCGCCATAAATTCCCGTAGCTTCTAAAGTTGCCATGCTAGCTAGCATAGTTTTATCTATATGGGAGTTGATTTTGCTTGCAGACTCGCCAATAGCAAAATGAACTCCACGCTGCATTCCGAACTTTATTTTATTGAGGCGAGGTTTGGGTTTGTCGATAGTTTTACTAACCCAGAAAATGCTTATAGCTGATGTAACTACTGCGGCTGCTAAATATAAATAAGCCCAGTTTAATAAAACTGGTTGCTTGAAGCTAAAATACAATATTAAAGCAGCTATTAACTTATTAAAAGCATTGAGCGTTTGCAGCACCGACGAGTTTTTGATTAAGTTAATTGACATAAAAGCTTTGGCACTAAAGTCAAATAACGAAAGCCCCAAGAGATCGGTGATTAAAATTGCCAGTATTGCTAAATTATTGGCACCTTCTTCCAGCAATAGTGGCGCGATCGCCCATACGATTGCAATCAAAATTACACTAGCAGCGAAAATAATTATTAGTCCATTACCCCAGTAGTTGGCAAATAATCTTTTGTTGCGAGAACTCTCCTGAATTAAAATGTCGCCACTGCCAAAATTAGCAAAGGGAAACACCAAAGCTGCCATAGAAGTAATTCCGATAAAAAGACCGTACCCTTCCGTACCTAAAGCCCGAGTGATTAAGGCAAAATAAACCGCTTGAATTGCTAAACTAACTATCTTCGCCAGCAGATCCCATAAAGCATTTTTGACCAGAGTTTTTTTAGCAATCTTATTGATAACACTTTTAATCGCTCGGAACATTAGATTTGATTTAGAAAAAAATTAAATTTATTTTCAAATTTTTTAAACTACAAAAACAAGCTTTAGTAACTGATGTATATCGTAACCGTTGAATGTACAGTATTTTTTGAATATACTCTAGTTTAGTTAGGTACAAATTACTAATAGTTTCACTAAACCTTGCCCAATTTGGATTTGCACTTTAATAAAGCCTATTGTTGCTGTAGTTATCTATAAAAAGATATATTGCTATCTGCGACCAATTATTTTATTAATATAGAATTATATATTCAATGAATTGGTTTAAAAAATATACATGATGAAAATAGCTTTCATCAATCAACCTTGGACGCTTGCTATTCCACCTCAAGGGAGTGATTCTACAGGTATTTGGACAGAGCAAATTTGTCGTTGTTTAAAACGCGATGCCGAGGTGTTTTTTTTCGGTCTTAAGAATAAAGATATCGAGCGATTTCTAACTTGCCACAACGGAATTTATTATTGCGGTATATCTTCTTTACCAGACAAACTATTTAAAGTTTTTCGAGTTCTGGAAAAAAAGCTTAAACTGAATTCGCATCTACCTTATTTTGCTTCACCGCTGTTTGCTCTTGGCTATATTTTGCAAGTAGCTTTGGAAATTAGAAAAAGGCAATTTGATATCGTTCACATCCATAACTTTTCGCAGTTCGTACCGATTGTGCGGGCGTTTAATCCCCAAACAAAAATAGTATTACACCTGCATTGTGAATGGTTGAGCGATTTAGATCGCGCTACAGTTGCCAAACGCATTGACAAAGCCGATCTGATTCTGGGCTGTAGCAATCATATTGTAAATTTAATACGCGATCGCTTTCCCGAATATAGAGGGAAATGTCAAACTGTATACAACGGTGTATACAGTAATTATTTTGTGCCATCACCCAACCATAGAGTAGCAAAAGATAGTAATAGTAGTTCGCAAACATTGCTGTTTGTTGGCAGAATTTCTCCCGAAAAAGGCTTGCATTTACTGATTGATGCTTTTTTACAGGTAGTCAAAAAATATCCCCAGACAAAATTAAAACTAGTAGGACCTGAAATTGTAGTTGCTAGAGAACTGTTGTTGGATTTTAGCAACGATCCTCGGGTAACAGCCTTAGAACCTTTTTATACTGGTAGTTACCTCGAACAATTAAAGAATAGAATACCCGATCGCTGGCGATCGCAAGTAGAATTTCTTGGCGGCATGAGCCAAGAAGAACTATTACCTTACTATTGGGATGCCGATATTTTAATTAATCCTTCTCTTAGCGAAGCTTTGGGCATGAGTTTAATCGAAGCCATGTCAACAGAAACACCTGTAATTGCCAATAAAATTGGTGGCATGGTAGAAACTGTCGAGCATAGAAAAACTGGCTTGTTAGTAGCGGCAGATGCCAAAAATTTAACCGATGCCATAATGGAGTTGCTAGAAAACCAATCTTTGAGAAAATCCCTGGGTAAGGCAGGTCGCCAAAGAGTATTAGCTAAATTTAGCTGGCAGCAAATTGCGGCTAGTCTCCTGGCTTATTACCAAAGACTAGAAACAGAAATTGTCTCTGAAGATTCTCAATTTTTTAGCAATACAGTTTAAAAAAATGCACCGACAACATGAACCAACCATCTCTTCAAATTCGATTGCGAAACTATTATCGTTCGCGTCTGCCGAAAGTAATGATGGAGTTAACCCAGGAGCGTTTGACAAGTTCGGCTATAGTCTTTTCGCCCCATCAAGACGATGAAACTTTAGGTTGCGGCGGCACTATTTTACAAACAAAGCAAGCAGGCGGAACGGTTAAAATTGCTTTTATGACTGACGGTAGCGGTTCTCATTCTCATTTAATGCCAGAATCTAAATTGGTGTCTTTACGCCAGCAAGAGGCTTTGGCAGCAGCTAAAGTTTTAGGACTGCAAACTGAAGACGTGTTTTTTCTCGGCTTTAAAGATGGAGAACTTACTCAGCAACGGGAAAGAGCGATCTCTAAAGTTAGAGAAATTTTACAGCAGGAAAGACCAACCGCAGTTTATATTCCCTATTTTCGGGAAACTCATCCCGATCACTTCGGGACAAATCAAATAGTCACCGCTGCTTTAAAAGAGTATGAGGAAAAAGTAACTGTATATGAGTATCCAGTTTGGTATTGGCATCACTGGCCCTGGACTAGAATTACAGGCGGTCGCCAGGAAAAAATTTCGTTATCTAAAATCGCGCTCAAAGCTTGGCTGGGATGGCAGATATTTAGAGAATTTGACTGCTATGTCAAAATTGACCGAGTAAAAAAACGCAAACGCGATGCTTTGATGCAGCACCGCACTCAGGTAGAGCGCTTGGTAGACGATCCTAATTGGGGCATACTATCAGACGTATCTGATGGTGAGTGGCTGGACTGTTTTTTTCAACCATACGAAATCTTTCGTAGTTTTGTATATTAAGTTTTATTCAAAAAAAAAATTAGATTAAATGCTCAAACAACTAGCGGTTAGTACGGCAAAACTTATACCAATTGGAATGCTTGCCTCTATAGCTCGGTCTACAACAGAGTCACCAGCTTCTCGCATCGCTCGATCGGCGTTGAGAAATCGCGATTTGACTATTAATGAAGGTGTTGCTAGAGGACTTAAGTTTAACTCTGGAGAATCCAGCACTGAATTTGTTCTGGGGACTTACGAACTGCCAATTCAGAAAGCTTTTGCCAATCGCCTCAAGCCTGGAGATGTTTTTTACGATATTGGTGCCAATGTCGGCTTTTTTACCATTGTTGCCGCTAAACTGGTAGGCAAATCGGGTAAGGTATATGCTTTTGAGCCTGGAACTAAAAATGCGGCGCAAGTACGACACAACGCCCAGATGAATGACTTTTCTCAGGTAGAAGTAATCGAAAAAGCAGTTTCTCATACTAGCGGTACGGGTAAACTATTGCTGGCTCAATATTCTGGCGGACACGCTCTGTCTACAGCCGATGCACCTCCAGATTTGGCGGGTTCGATGGAAGTAGATTTAATAGCAATTGACGATCTGGTAAGTCAGGGTAAAATTGCACCGCCAACGGTTATCAAGCTAGACGTAGAAGGTGCCGAGGTAGACGCACTCAAAGGCATGACTCAGACGATTCAAAACCACAAACCGATAATTGTGTATGAAGTAGATGACGGTAAAGTCGAAGCGTTCCGACAAAAAAATCAAGAAATTGAAGCTTTGATAAAATCTATGGGCTATAAAATCGAGCCGCTGGCAGACTCCTACCAGACCATCGACTGGCACGTAGGACATGCGATCGCTACTCCTCAATAGCGATCGCGATCTATCAACATCTAATTGATGCGTTTTTCTGGGCAGAGGTGCAGCGGTCAGACCCACAGAGGCTACCGCCTCAGAGCCGCCCGGCGTTTGCGCGTATGCGCTGTTCGGCGTAAGACGCAAGGGAATGCTGACCAAGACAGGGTGAGGAGTGCAGGGGGAATCAGGTCTAATCTTAACTCTCTCTCTTGCTCCGTAGTGAAGCGATGCTCCCTGCCTGGCTATTCTTCTATAAATTGATAGACAAAATAATAGTTTTAATGAACGATTTGCTAACCGATTCTTATGCCGACGATCGCCCTGCTGGTAAAACTATTGGTACTAAAAGCGAAGACGGTAATTTGCGTCGGGGTGTGGACGTGGAAAAGATTATTGCCATCGACAACGGCGCATTGCGTTTTCAACCTTTAGTTAAGCCTGGTTGGGGCAGACAAGGTATTGCCTACGGTGCCTATCCTCGCGCTAATGGGCTGGCTTGTGCCGTTTTACTACTTAACGGTCATAATACTTCTCAGGCAGAAACTATTGAATGGTTTTATAAAAGGCTCGATCGCTGGATTAGGGGCAGCGAAACCGAGTCTGTTTTACGACGCTTTGTAAGCTGGTTTAACAGCAGACACAAACAAGGTACTGTCAGGCGTATTTTAGGTTGGATTCGTATGGCGGCAGAGGTAACTAAATTTTTTCCCCTGCCTAAAATTGATGATAATTTGGCCGTTGGCTGGTTTGCCGAGGAAGTGCCAAACAATCCCCTAGTTACAGGTAATGGTTTTATCGTTCGGGCTACGGGGGCAGAAAATGGCGAATTAATGGTACGAGTAGGCAATAATTTGCTATCGGTATTTCGCGGTTTACAAAACGTTCCCGTTTATTATGTGGTAATTTTGCGCGAACAGGGCGCGGCTTACTATGCGGCTTCGGTTCCCCACGTCTTTGGTTTGCCTCCCTATCCCAATCTACGTTTAGTCGCGATCGATCCGTTTAACTACGAAGCGAATTTATATGCAGGTATCCAGCAAAGCGTTTTAGGACAAATTGGCTTTCGCTCGAATACCAGAATATATGGAATCAAAGTAAGACAAATACCCGAATTAGGCAACTGGTACGGTACGGCACAGGCAGCAGATAAACTTATTGGCAGAGGTAAACTTGGTTTGTCTCCTGCTGAAGTTGGAGGTAACTGGCAAATAGTTGATGGTAGTTTTGAACTTACCCAACAAGGCGCGATCGCTACAGGTAACAATAATTTGGCATTGCTCTCTCCGTCACAGCCATCGGGTTTGATTCACCTGTTGGTAGAAACAAGCGATAATCGCGCTAGCGGTTTTAGTATAGTTTGGCGGTTTAAGGATATTAATAACTACTGGTGTTTTTCTGGCGATCGCAATTGCTATCAGCTTCAGCTAATAGAAAACGGTAAGATAACTCAGGTAAGCAGTTTCGATCTCGATTGTCAAGCAAATCGCACTTATTCACTACAAATTCTCGATACTGGCGATCGCTTTAGTATTTATCTCGACGGTAATAAACTAGGCGATCGCACTTTTGAAGATACTCGTCTACAAACCGCTAATAAATTGGGCATTAAAACCGATTTAGAAAGCCAAGTTTATTTTCGCTATTTAGAAGCTCATCCTCGTTCTATCCCTTTACCAGAGGCAATCGATCTTGGTTTTCCCTGGTGGCGAGAAGGCAATGAAATAATAATTAAAGATGATTTTAGTGGCAAGGGAGATTTAGCAGGAACTATTACTACAGCAGGCAATAAAATCTGGCGTAAAGAAATCGGTCGTGGTGCGATCGCTCTCGATGGCGATAATACCGCTAGAGTTGTTGCCGAGATCGAACATCCCAACCCAGAAAGAACCGCCTATACAGTGGCTTGGGATGTTCCTGATTTTGCCGATGTAGCAGTAGAAATTATTCCTCCAGGTACCGAAAGAGGTAAAGGCGATAAAGGACGCGGTGGCTTAATTTTTTGGCAGGACAAAGACAACTACATCATCATCAACACCTGGCTGGATGACTTTTACGAAGGTGAATCAATTTCTTGTTTTTTTCGGATCGACGGTTTTGAAGAAGTTTACGATGCCGTTTGGTCGAATATCGGGACTACTATTGGTTTTGGTCGCGCCTATACCCTGAGAGTTGTTTTTGATGGTAATAATTACAGCGTTCGCGTCAACAACCAAACAGTTCTGTATCGTGCTCTAACCGATATTTATTCAGATTTAAATCCCCTCGCCATTCAACGAGTAGGCATAGTCGCTAATTGGGAATGGGGTAACGATACTGGCAGTAAGTTTCGTAATTTTATCGCTCAAATTTAACTTTGTAAATGATGAGCTTCCATATACGCTCGCAATAATTTATTAATCTGAGTTCGATCGTTTTTTTTCGAGATTTGAACTACTCTAAAACATCGCTATCAATTTGCAAAGTAATACCAGTTCTTAAAAACTGGCAACTTAGTTCAGGTGTAAAATAACAAAAAAAAGCTCATGTCTGGAGTACCAAAAGTTGCGATCGCCGAATCTGTGGAGATACTAAATTTTTAATAGCCTTAATAAGGTTAAATATGAAGTAGCTAATATTCTCAATTCTTTATCTGAAGATATTATTCATTATTTGACTGGTTGAGAATATATTTTAGATGCTTTATCTCTCTAGCTACTTTCGAGAATTGGTGTAAGTCCTAAAATTGCCTATAAAGTAGAAAGAGAGCTAGAATACGAGCATCGCGGCACGGTATGGCGAGAAGCAAAAACCGAACTCGCCTGAGACAAAATAACGATTTACCGTTTTATATTCCCTCTCGCCAACGATACTTACCAATACTCTCTCTAATCCAGCCTTTATTACCCGCCCCTTTACTCAAAGTATTACTAATAGCCCCATAGGCTCTTTTTTTAGTTTCTCCAGACAATCCTTTAGGATAATAGTGCTTTAAGATATCATCAGCACTCATTACCTTGGGATAAAATTCTTGCAGACAACCAGCTACAGCATCGGCAATAGTTTCATAAGGTTCTAGCAGTGGTGAATCGGGTAGACGGGATGAATAAGACTTGGTTTTTTTGGCTTTGCTTCGAGTTTTTTTACCGTTATTAGTGGCTTTAGAACCAGAACTTTTAGATTTAGCTTGCTTTTTGCTATCTTGCTTTGATTCGCTGCCGTTATTAGAACTGGCAGTTTCCCCCTCAACAGCTGATGGCGAATCATCAGCGATTTTTGTGGGCAATTCATCAATAGTAGCTTCAGAGTCGGGGTGCGTTTTACCGTTGCTAGCAACTTCGTCAGTCTGAGAAGTACTTGCAGTTACTTCAGGCTCTACAGATTTGGGTTGCGAATTTGCCGAAGCAGATTCTGTAGGTTCTTCTTTCGTTGGCTCGTTTGCCTGTTGATTTGTAGTTTCGCCTTCGGTTAAAGGATCGAGCAAAGCTTTAATGCTTGCTAACTGTTTTTCAACCAATTGAACTTCAGAGGAGTGTTTTTCGACCAACTGTTGATGATAGTCTATTGATGAGCGATGATAGTCGGCTAGTTGGCAATAGTAATCAACAAGCTCCTCTAAAGCTTGTTGAGCTACAACTGGAGTTGAGGGGATTTGTGGTGGTTGCATAGTTTGTAGAGCCTTAATTGCCATCAATAATATCCAATACTTACTTTCGTTTGCGTTAGTTTTTAATAACTTATTAATATTTTATTAAAGTTTTTGCCAATTAGTGGTTCTCAAAAATAATTTACGCTCTCAATTTTTTAGGAAGTTTTGCTAGCTACGATCGCTTAGGTATACAAACGATTTTTCCCTAGCAAATTACCTGAAAAACTTTCTTTGTACCGCCTCTAGATAGAAAAACTGAAGTTTTCAAATAATTCTTGTTTCCTTTCCCCTTTTACTTTTTACCTAAAAACCAGAAAGTTAAAAACTGTAGATTTCAAAGTAGACGTAGTTTAGTGTCATACCAACGATAGAAATTAGAGTTTTAAGCTTTTTTATTTATCCTCCTCCCCTGGATAAAGATGCTATTTTAATTAATGTAGAGGTGAGATTACTAGATTATCCCCTCAAATTCAGCTAATAATATGTATTAGTTCGGTTTCAAACTAAATATCTTACGTAAAGCCAGCACGCTTGAAGGCTCAGACGTATTTTCAAATCCTCGATTTAAATGGAGTAACAAGTGGTTACAATTTCACACCAATCTATTTCAGAAAGTCACAACCATAACGAAGCAGTTTCTAATAATAAAGATAGAGTTGCGGTTTTGCTAATGGGTTATGGTGAAGTAGAGAGCTACAAAGACTTTGCCAACTACAACGAACAAGCTTTAAATCTACTCACAGCTAAATTCGCTCCCGTACCCACTTGGATTTATCCAGCGATCGCCAAACTTTTAGCGATTTTCGATTTACACGAATGGAGTCACCAGCACGGTAATTTTATTTCTCCTCATAATAAAATTTTCGAGCAGCAAAGAGAGGGAATCGAATCTAAACTAAAAGAAACCTGGGGAGATAGAGTAAAAGTATTCAAAGCGTTTAACTTTTGCGCTCCTTATTTACCAGAACAGGTTTTAGCCGAGATTAAAGCTGAAGGATTTGACAAAATCTTAATTTATCCTTTGTTGGTTGTCGATTCAATTTTTACCAGCGGCATCGCTGTCGAACAGGTAAACAAAGCTTTAGCGCAGCAGGCTGAAGGAGAAGAACACTGGCTAAAAAACAGTCGCTATATTCCTTCTTTTTACAATCGCTCTGACTACATCAAGCTACTGGCACAGATGGTAGAAGAGAAGATCGAAGCCGAACTAGCACAGGGACATTTAGCTTCTCAAATTGGTATTGTGTTAATGAATCATGGCTGTCCCCACAAAGCCAAAGGTTTTACCTCTGGCATCGATGAAAGTCAGGCTTTATACGAGTTAGTAAGAGAAGAATTAATTGCCAAGTATCCTTTAATTTCCGTCGGTTGGCTCAATCACGATACGCCTTTAATTGAGTGGACACAGCCTAACGTCAAGCTAGCGGCACAAAACTTGATTGACTTGGGTGCTACCTCTATTATTATGATGCCGATTGGTTTTGCTACCGAAAACCACGAAACTCTACTCGATGTAGACCATATCATTCACCATCTACAGCATCGTAATTCTCAAGTAACTTTTATTCGGATGCCTTGTGTTAACGATCGCCCCGAATTTTTAGACATGGCAGCGCAATGGGCAAACCCACAAATAGAAGCTTTGTTGTCTGAAACTGGAGTTGCGGTGAATCCTAACTTAGGTCAAGCGCAAGCCGCTCATTCTCACCATCATAACCATCACCATTGATAGGCTTCAGGCAGAGGAGCAGCGGTCAGACCCACAGAGGCTACCGCCTCAGAGCCGCCCGGCGTTTGCGCGTATGCGCTGTTCGGCGCAAGACGCAAGGGAATGCTGACCAAGACAGGAAGCAAGGGAGAGTAAATACTCATTTTTTTGTAACGATTCAATTTTGATACCAACCCGAACTCAAACAACCTCGTATACATCGAAACGTTAAATTGTTTCTACAATTGCCTGTAGATAATAGAGTAGACAAATTTTAAACTTGGGGACGTTCTTAGCGAGCGCCCTCTTTTTTTGTAAACAATTTTTGGTTGTTTCTGGCTTTAAAATCGAAAATTTAGCCAAAAATAGTTAACTTCTGTTACCAACTTGTTAAGCAGTATTGCAACTTTTATTGTTTGAGGTGGTTATCTGAAAATATCGCCAGAGTCCATGATACTATGCGATCCGTAGCGAAATTAAGATTATAGGAGAAAAACCTTGGGACTAAAGGTTGCTGTAGTGGGTTCGGGACCGGCTGGTTCTTCTGCCGCCGAAATCTTAGCTAAAGCTGGTATTGAAACTTATTTATTCGAGCGCAAACTAGATAACGCTAAACCTTGCGGGGGAGCAATTCCGCTCTGCATGGTCGATGAATTCGATCTGCCACCCGAAATTATCGATCGCCGAGTTAGAAAGATGAAAATGATTTCGCCTTCTAATATCGAAGTTGATATTGGCTCTACTCTCAAAGACGAAGAATATATCGGTATGTGTCGTCGAGAAGTTTTAGATGGCTTCTTGCGCGATCGCGCCGCTAAATTAGGTGCTAAATTAATTAACGGTACTGTCTATCAATTAGATATACCCGATAGCGATAAAGACCCATACACTCTCCACTACGCCGATCATTCCAAAGGCGAAGCTAAAGGAGAAATGAGAACTCTTAAGGTAGACTTAGTCATCGGTGCTGATGGTGCTAATTCGCGTATTGCTAAAGCCATTGACGCTGGCGACTATAATTATGCGATCGCTTTTCAAGAGCGCATCCGTTTACCTGAAGATAAGATGGCATACTATGAAGATTTAGCTGAAATGTATGTTGGTAATGATGTCTCTCCCGACTTTTACGCCTGGGTGTTCCCTAAATACGACCATGTAGCCGTAGGTACGGGAACGATGAAAATTAATAAAGCTATTATCAAAAATCTTCAGGCTGGTATTCGCGCTCGTGCTGCTAAGAGATTAGAAGGTGGAGAAATTATTAAAGTCGAGGCGCACCCTATTCCCGAACATCCCCGTCCCCGTCCTCTGCGCGGTAGAGTTGTTCTGGTAGGCGATGCTATGGGTACCGTTACCAAATCTTCTGGAGAAGGTATTTATTTTGCAGCCAAATCAGCGCGGATGTGTGCCGAAGTAATTGTAGAAACTTCCCATAACGGTCAAAAAGTTCCTACCGAAGACGATCTCAAAATCTACCTCAAACGCTGGAACAAAAAATACGGCGCGACTTATAAAGTCTTAGATATCTTGCAAAGAGTTTTCTATCGTTCCGATGCTAGCCGCGAAGCCTTTGTAGAAATGTGCGCTGACATCGATGTACAAAAAATGACTTTTGATAGCTATCTTTATAAAACTGTAGTTCCTGCCAATCCTTTTACTCAACTCAAAATTACCGCTAAAACTATCGGTAGTTTGCTAAGAGGCAATGCTCTGGCACCCTAGTCATTAGACTACGATTATCTCTCTAGTTGACTCGGCATCAGATTTTTAATCTGGTGCTGTTTTTTTGAGCTTTTTCTCTAATATGTGTATGAAGTAACTAACAACTGGTTTGTAGCGTCAAAACAGCCACAAAAAACTATTTCAATTGGTCTACTTTTAAAATCAACTCATCTAGTGTTTGAATTTTACTTAATTCTGCCTGTGAAATCGTGACTTTGAGATCGTCTTCAGGCTCGTTTTGTTTGAGAATTACTGGATAGTCGAACTTACGATCGTATTTTGATTCAAATTCGTCTCTGTGCAAAAACTCCATCTCTGTATCTGATTCTTCTCTGAATTTCTTCCATTGTTTATGCTCGCTAACCAACCCAAAAGTCAGACTACAGAGATTGCATTGATATGTCTGAGGACTAATTGCTTTATGTCCTATATCTATAAGCGTGTCGATCGAGCCGCTATCGGCATTGTAGACAAATATTAGTTTCATAGTTTTTTGTAAGAGCAATTTTTTCGTTTATTTTAGATTAGTCCCTTTGTTCTTATAACTTGTGAAATGCTTATTACAATAGCTATTATCCTTAGTTTTTTGTCAAAAAATGTATTGTGTTTAAAAGCTGCTCATAATTATAGGAGTTGCTAACTTTTTGTCTAAAATATATCTTTAGGAATAGAAAATATTACCAACTAATTAAGATAATAGGCATAAGTAAAAATAGTTAAGATAATCATAACAATAGCACTTATTTACTATTATTATGACTTAACTTAAATACTTAATTTTTATAAATAATTCTGTTTAGGATTAGACCATTATGAGCGACATAAGCAAAAAACCAGATGACAATTACGACCGCGGTATAGAACCCGCTGAAACAGCAGCCAGAGAAAAAAGAGAAGGCTCTGACTTCAAAGAAATGCCTGATAAACCTGCAGAAGACGAGATAGATACTACAGCTGGAGCAACTGTAGATCGTGAAGGTTTAGCAAATAATTATGCAGTCGAACCTGAAATGTATGTAAACGAACCAGGAGATTTAAGAGAAAAAGAAGCTCAAAAAGAAGCCGAACGTGCTGAAGAGCTTGAAGAAGTTAATGAGCCAGGCGGAAAAGGTCCTGGAGTTATTTAAACTTCAAATAAGTAAGAGTTATTTTTGCCAATAACTCTTACTTAGCACGAATGCCGAATGAATCAAGGCAACTGCTAATAAAAATTGACGCATTAAATTTTCGTTTGGGATTTTCGCGCTTTTTTAGATTATTAACTAATTAAGAGACTATTTGTAAAAAGAAAATAAAATAAAGAAAAGCAGTTGGCGGAAGATTGAGTTATAGAAGAAAAGAGATGAATTGAAGCAAGCAAGTAGAGACAGTGAGAAAAGCTTATCCTTCGGACATCAGCGATAAGCCTACGGCATGGCTTCGCTACGCGAATGGGCAATTATTGAATCATTGTTGCCAGAGAGTAAGTTACGCGGACGTAAGAGAGACACAAATCTTAGGGAAGTTGTCAGTGCCATCTTCTATTTACTTGAGGAAGGTTGTCAATGGCGAGCATTGCCCTAATTTAGATTGCAATGGTTCATTTGATGTCCAAACGTCTAGCTCGGAATGAAAAACTTGCTTAATCTTTTATTTACAAACAGTCTCTTAGTAATTACGCAAACACACATTTAGCCATCATCTCAGTTAAATATCTCATATAACCGCAAAAAAAAGCGTGTTATTGCTAACACGCTTGGTAATGAGGTAAATAATGAACATCTAGTATTAAATTTATTATCTATGCTTCTTGAGATAACTAGATATTTTTCATCAAAACTTATAAACTAATATAGCTAAACTTTACAAATTAACTAAATTATGGGGAAGAATCCTTAGTTTTTTAGCAAAATACTTGGTTGAATTGTTTTCTGTTATTAATTATTCTGTTTGAATTTACACTCAGATCGAATTTTTTGTACTTAAATTTGTATCTTTGTCAGTATAAAATTTTACTTCACTAATTAGCGCGAACATTGAACTTAACTACTCAATTTTTCTTTAAATGAGAGAGGGTTTGCTCCATCGCTTTAACGTTAAATTCTTCTACATTGTCAAACACCGCCGTCGCACCTGCTTCTACTAAAGTTTCTGTATAAGCCGTTTTTTTACTCGATGACGATTGTACGTGAGGCGGTAGAATACCGATACCAATCCAATCACGTTGCGCTCTAATTTGTCTGGCGCGGACTACAGTGTACATATCTGCCACCGTATCGCCAAGATAAAATACGGGACAGCTAGAATTAAAATTAATTTGGGCGATCGCCGCAAATAATCCCGTTGGATCGGGTTTACTCGGTGCATCTTCCATAGCGACTAAAACAGTCTCTTCTAAACCCAATCGCTTCTTGAGAACGTATTCTGCTGACCCTCTGGTAGCACCGCTAAAAAAACCCCAACCAATAGCGCGATCGCTCAATTTCTGTAGGTAATCGACCGAAATCAATAAAGGTTCTTGAGTAATATAGCCATCAAAACACTCGGCATTTTTGCCACGATAGCGTCCCTGAAAAAAATTTACAATTTCAGGATAATCGAGCGCGATTTCGCTTCTTAGTTTACCTATGCTTTCAAAATAACGATAGGTTAATTCTTGCGATACTTTCCAGTCGTTGTTCCAAATTCCTTCTGATTTTAATAAGTCTATGTCGTCTAAAGTCGGTCGCCAGGCATTACTGGTAAAATGTTCGACAGTATCGGCGATCGCTCTACGATAGGAGTTTCCGACATCTCTAATCACTCCATCAATATCAAAGATTACAATTGCGGTTAATTTGTCTGGTTTCATAAGGTAAGATAAAAGATGGAATATAGTGAATAAATAGATTTATACTCAAAATTGGAGGCGTAATTGGAGTCAAGATTTACATTAAAAGTTCTTTGGTTAGATAAAGATGTTGCCGTAGCAGTCGATCAAGTAGTAGGGAAAGGAACCAGCCCTCTAACTGCTTACTTTTTTTGGCCGCGAAATGATGCTTGGCAACAGCTAAAAGATGAATTAGAAGCAAAGCACTGGATAGAAGAAGCCGAAAGAATTCAAATCCTCAATAAAGCTACAGAGGTGATTAACTTTTGGCAAGAACGGGGTAAAACTACTCCCATGTCACAAGCACAGACTAAGTTTCCCGATGTTGTATTTACTGGAACCAACTAAGCTCTGTTTTCAGCAAGCAACGATTGGAACAATTAATAATTGGAGATTTGAGCTACTTTCAAAGTAGAGGAATCTCAAACTTTAAGAGCCAACTATTCGATTTAGCTTAATCGATATATGTAGCAAGCTTTCAAAAGATAGGGCAGATGCAAATATTCTGCCCTATTTATTTATTATTTTATCGTGACAAAATTACTGAGACATTCCGCCTGCTGCCTGGAAACGCGCTCTAGCTTTTTTTAGAGCTTTAGTAGCCTGTAGTTTGGCAGCGCGATCATCACTGTTATCCAACTCTTGCGCTTTAGCCTCAGCTTCTTCGTACTCGCTACGAGCGGTTTCTTTATCGATGTTGTCCCCCATCTCTGCGCCGTTAACGAGAACTTTGATTTCATCGTTATCCACCTCAGCAAAACCGCCAGATAGAGCTATATTGCTCCATTCTTTGGTAGCACGAATTCGCATCACACCAATATCTAAAGCGGTTAACAAGGGAGCGTGACCCGATAGAATGCCTAGCTGTCCAGTCGTACTAGGCAAAACAATTTCTTCAACAGTATCGTCCCAAACAGTTTTATCTGGGGTTATGACTTTTAAATTTAATGCCATGTTTATTAGTTATATGTATTTAACGAGGAATCAGCAATTAGTTAATAATGAAGCTAATTATTCGGGTAGAATTTTATTTTTATAACTACCTGCAAGCGAATAAAGAAGTATAGACGTTCCTAGGGAACGCCTTAACTACTTACTTATTGTTAGCTGAGAATCATTTATTCTTCAGCTTTTAGTTTTTCTGCTTTCTCTTTAGCTTCTTCGATATTGCCTACTAGATAAAAAGCCTGTTCTGGCAAGTCGTCTAATTCGCCATTGAGAATTGCCTCAAAACCAGCAATAGTCTCTTCTAGAGTTACATATTTGCCAGGTGCGCCAGTAAATACTTCAGCTACAAAGAAAGGCTGAGACAAGAAACGCTCGATTTTACGGGCGCGGTCTACTGTCAAGCGGTCTTCTTCAGATAGTTCGTCCAGACCCAAGATAGCAATAATGTCTTGTAATTCTTTATAGCGTTGTAACGTAGACTGTACCGAACGAGCGATATTGTAATGCTTTTCACCTACAATATTAGGCTGAAGCATAGTACTGGATGAATCTAAGGGGTCTACCGCAGGATAAATACCTTTGGAAGCCAAGTTACGAGATAGTACTGTGGTTCCATCCAAATGAGCAAAAGTAGTTGCAGGTGCGGGGTCGGTCAAGTCATCGGCAGGAACGTAAACTGCTTGAATTGAGGTAATCGAACCTTCTTTAGTAGAAGTAATGCGCTCTTGCAAGTCGCCAACGTCGGTACCCAAAGTAGGCTGATATCCTACCGCAGAAGGCATCCTACCTAAGAGAGCCGATACTTCAGAACCTGCCTGTACGAAACGGAAGATATTATCGATAAACAACAACACATCCTGTTTGTTGACATCGCGGAAGTATTCCGCCATAGTTAATGCCGACAGACCGACACGCATTCTCGCGCCTGGTGGTTCGTTCATCTGCCCGTATACCAAGGCAATTTTCGATTTTTCTGGATTTTCAGTATCGATTACGTTCGATTCGATCATCTCGTTGTAGAGGTCGTTCCCCTCACGAGTGCGTTCGCCCACGCCACCAAATACCGATACACCACCGTGTTGAATGGCAATGTTGTTGATCAATTCCATCATAATAACGGTTTTGCCAACTCCAGCACCACCAAATAGTCCGATTTTTCCTCCTTGACGATAGGGAGTCAGCAAATCGACAACTTTGACTCCCGTTTCAAATACTTTGGGCTTAGTTTCTAGCTCTGTTAGTTTGGGAGCGGGACGGTGAATGGGAGAAGTTTCATCGGTTTTTACTTCACCAGCATCGTCTACAGGCTCGCCAAGAACGTTAAAAATTCTACCTAGTGTGGCTTTACCGACAGGTACGCTAATAGGTGCGCCCGTATCGACGATTTCCATACCTCTTACCAAACCATCAGTACCGCTCATTGCTACGGCTCTGACTTGATTGTCCCCTAACAACTGCTGTACTTCACAAGTGACAGCAACATCTTGCCCTGCGGGATTTTTGCCTTCTACACGCAAGGCATTATAAATACGGGGTAATTTGCCGCTAGGAAATTCGGCATCGATAACGGGACCAATAACTTGTGTAATTTTACCTGTGGTTGTTTTATCTGTTGTGGCTACCATGCTTATATATCTACTTGGTGGTTAGCTATTTGTATATCTGGCAGGAAAGATCTTATTTATGTGTAAAATTTTGCCATCTTTTAGATTATCACCTAAACTTGTCATCTGTTAAATTGATATTTCCTCGATCGCCGCAATATTTGTTAGTTCGTCTTGCCTGGAGTTGCGATCGCTTGCTACCAGTTTTTGGTAGTAGGGACAACTGCTTTGACAGTCCGTGCGATGGGGAAAAACCGTGTCTTTTTGGTGATGCTGAAGATTATTCTGCAAATTGCCGAGTAGAAAGGTCAAATCCTGTCTGGTTTGCTGGTGAAGGGTGCGATCGTAAGTAAAGGTTTGGCTTTGAGGAGTGCCGTTAACAAAACAATAGATCATTGAAATTTGCTCTGGTAAATAGCTGGTAGTTTCTGCCAACACGTAGAGATAAAGGCGAGTCTGCCAGTTATTTGCCAGTCTTTTAGGATCGGTAGGCTGTCGGTAAGTCTTCCAATCCAAGATAATAGCTTTTTCGTCTTCGGCGATTAACAAGTCATAAATTACCGTCAACAAAAAATTGTCCCAACCTAAAGTACGACAGTGTTCGGCTTCGCGCCAGCTAGAACCTGCATTGCCTAATAGTTCTGAGGCAGAGGCGATCGCATTTTCCATAGTGGGATCTAATAAAGCCGAAATGGGTAGACCTAATTCTTGCTGCTGCATCAGTAGGTGAAAGCGTTTACCCCAGTCGAGGCTGGCTTGGGTTTGAGTATTAGGAAGCAAACTTAACTGTTCTAAATAAACTTGTTGAAACTTGGGCGGACAAATTTCTAAAAGGTTTAGGTGTGCTTGGGAAAGGCGAATTAAACGAGATTCGGTCATACTCAATCTCAAGATATATCGGCAAGTACTTTAAAAGTTCGATCCCTGTCAGAATAAATAGCGACTTTATAACAGCTAAATTATAGACTGTATTTAAACCGATACTTACTAGCGATCGACAACCATCATGAATAGCGAATCAAAAAAACAACGATCGATTAGTGCCTATACCAATTTTTTGAATACCTCTTTAGACGAACTCGTAAGGCAACGCCGTCACACTAAAATCGAATCGGTAGTTTTGTCACTATTTCACGATGTAGCAAAGAGCGTACCTGCATACCAAAGTTTTTTAGCAGAACGAGCGATCGACCCAGACTCTATCCAAACCATTGAAGATTTTCAAACCCTACCATTAATTACTAAAGAGAATTATCTTCAACGTCATTCATTACCAGATTTGTGCCGTCAGGGAAAGATAGAAGACTGTGATGCGATCGCTGTTTCCTCTGGTTCGACGGGAAAACCGACATTTTGGCCCCGTTTCTTTACCGATGAGTTGCAGATTGCCACGCGCTTCGAGCAAATATTTTACGATAGTTTTGCTGCCGATCGCGGACGGACATTGGCAGTAATTTGTTTTACTCTTGGAACCTGGGTAGGTGGAATGTATACGGCTAGTTGCTGTCGCTATCTCGCTAGCAAAGGTTATCCTGTCACTGTAATTACTCCAGGCAATAATAAAGCAGAAATTTTACGGGTAGTAGGAGAAATCGGAAATAACTTCGATCGGGTTGTACTGCTAGGATATCCACCATTTCTTAAAGATGTAATCGATACTGGCATTAATCGTGGGATTGAGTGGCAACAGTATCAAATAAAACTGGTGATGGCAGGAGAGGTATTTAGTGAAGAATGGCGCGATTTAGTAGGACAAAGAATTGGTTCTCAGAATCCTTACTACGATTCTGCCTCACTTTATGGCACGGCAGATGCAGGGGTATTAGGTAATGAAACGCCTTTAAGCGTGTGCATTCGACGTTTTTTAGCAGCTAACCCAGAAGCGGCGCGGACTTTGTTTGGGGAATCGCGTTTACCTACTCTCGTACAGTACGATCCGCTCTCTCGTTTTTTTGAAGACAAAGATGGGGCATTACTTTTTTCTGGAGATAACGGTATTCCTTTAGTACGCTATAACATCTTGGATAGTGGTGGAATAATTGCTTATGATGCCATGCTGGAGTTTTTGGCCCGCTATGATTTTGACCCCTTAGTAGCATTACAAGCCAACAATAATAGAGGTGCGCGTCACTTACCTTTTGTCTATGTTTTCGGACGCTCCAATTTTACGGTTTCCTACTTTGGGGCAAATATTTACCCAGAAAATGTGACTGTAGGATTAGAACAGCCAGAAATTCGAGATTGGGTAACGGGCAAGTTTGTCATGCAGGTAAAAGAAGACACGGATAAAAATCGATTTTTATCTGTGGTTGTAGAATTGGCTCCAGGCGAAACAGGTAATAAATTAAGAATTCAGGCGATCGCAGCTTCAATTCTTACCCAACTCTTACGTCTCAATAGCGAATTTGCTAATTACGTTCCGCCAGAATACCAAACTCCAAGAGTAACATTAACTGCTACTGGCGATCCTGAGTATTTTCCTGTAGGAGTAAAGCATCGGTATACGCGTAATCCCTAAATCAATCTAGTGCCTCTTGGCGCGATCGCTCTTTTTTGCTTAAGTTTAGTTTTTGTTTTGAACTCAGACCCTCAAATAGATTAAAGTAAAAGTCTACAGACCTTTAATACTCTCGCACTCATTCTTTTAATGTCTGCCGTTACTACCGTCTCCAAACAATTTAATTTTCCCCTTACTGCTATTGTCGGACAAGAGGCAATCAAGCTTGCTTTATTACTCGCCGCAGTCGATCCAGAATTAGGGGGAGTAGCGATCGCCGGTCGTCGGGGAACGGCTAAATCGGTAATGGCAAGAGCAATTTACCAGCTTCTACCCCCCATAGAAATAATTAAAGGGTCAGTCTATAATTGCGATCCGACTAAGCCAGCCGAATGGGATGATGAAACTATAGCCACATATTCTCAGTTCGATACTGAAGATATTTCCACCCAGATTGTTCCCGCGCCTTTTGTGCAAATACCTCTGGGAGTAACTGAAGATCGTCTGTTAGGTTCGGTAGATGTCGAAGAGTCAGTAAAACAGGGCGAACCAGTTTTTCAGCCTGGACTTTTGGCACAGGCACACCGAGGGGTTTTGTATATTGACGAAATTAACCTTCTAGACGAACAAATTGCCAATCAGTTACTAACGGTACTAACCGAAGGACGTAACGTTATCGAACGGGAGGGAATTAGTTTTCAGCATCCCTGCAAACCAATTTTAATTGCTACTTACAACCCTGAAGAAGGCGTATTGCGAGAACACTTACTAGACAGAATTGCGCTCGCCCTATCGGCAGACGGAGCTTTATCCTTAGATCAAAGAGTAGCGGCAGTAAACCAAGTCATTAACTACGCCAATTCTCCCCAACAATTTTTCAATCAGTATGAAGAGGATATCGACAGTCTCAAAACCGATATTGTGTTAGCGCGTGAGTGGCTAAAAGAAGTCAAAATTACCCACGACCAAATCTTATATTTAGTCAATGAAGCAGTTAGGGGAACGGTACAGGGACATCGGGCAGAATTATTTGCGCTGAGAGTAGCCAAAGCCTGTGCGGCATTAGAAGGAAGAGATAGCGTATTAGCTGAAGACTTGCGTAAAGCAGTAGAGTTAGTCATCGTACCTCGCGCTACCACTATCGAAACACCACCAGATGATGCGCCACCCCCACCACCACCACCTCAAGAACAACCCGACAACGACAATGAGCCTGAAGACTCAGACGAAGACGAACCAGAAGAAGAGGAAGAAGACAAAGAACAAGAACCACCTACTATTCCCGAAGAATTTGTCTTTGACATTGAAGGCGTAGTTCTCGATCCCAGCGTGTTGACTTTTGCCCAAACTATGCAGCGTCAGGGTAAATCTGGGGCGCGAAGCTTGATTTTTTCAGAAGATCGCGGACGTTACATCAAGCCGATGATACCCAAAGGCAAAGTCAAAAGAATTGCCGTAGATGCCACTTTACGTAGTGCTGCACCCTATCAAAAAGCGAGGCGACAGCGCAACCCAGGGCGCAACGTCATTGTCGAACAGAGCGATCTGCGTTCCAAACGTCTGGCGAGAAAAGCAGGTTCTTTAATCGTGTTTGTCGTCGATGCTTCGGGTTCGATGGCGTTAAATAGGATGCAGTCGGCTAAAGGTGCGGTAATGCGCCTTTTAACCGAAGCTTATGAAAATCGCGACCAAATTTCTTTAATTCCTTTTCGAGGTGAACGCGCAGAAGTACTCTTACCACCCACGCGATCGATTACTATGGCGCGGGGACGCTTAGAAAGTCTGCCCTGTGGTGGCGGTTCTCCTCTATCTCATGGTTTGACTCAGGCGGTAAATGTAGGCATCAACGCTCAAATGTCAGGAGATATCGGACAGGTAGTAATTGTAGCAATTACCGACGGTAGGGGGAATATTCCTCTATCTCGTTCTTTAGGAGAACCGCAAGAAGATGGCGAAAAACCTAAAATTAAGGAAGAATTACTCGATATCGCGGGTAAAATTCGCGGTTTGGGCATGAAACTATTAGTAATTGATACCGAAAGCCGTTTTGTGTCTACGGGCTTTGCCAAAGAACTTGCCAAACAAGCGGGTGGCACTTACTATCATTTACCCAAAGCTACAGACAGAGCGATCGCAGATATGGCAAGAGGTGCCATTTCTAATCTTTAGATCTCATTATCTCGATCTAAACTTAATGCTTTTAATTAAACAAAATTCTGGGAACATGGATATTTACTTCAATTGTTAGCCAAGTTTTTTTTAAGCAATTTACCTAAGATTGTAATTCCTCTATCTATTGCTTCAGGAGGGTGAGAAAAGTTTAAGCGCAAAGCATTGTATCCTTTCTGTCCTGGGAAAAATGGTATACCAGGGCATACTAAGATATTTTCTATCCAGGCTTTTCTGGTAATAGCAATTAGTGGAATTTCTGGCGGTAGCTGCACCCAAAGAAATAAACCACCATTGGGTATAGTCCAGGTAGCTTCTTGAGGAAAATTACGTTCTAGTGCTTGCAGCATAGCGTTACGGCTACACAAATTACTGGCTTTCAAATGATTGAGATGACGGCGGAAATGTCCCGAAGCTAAATACTCACTGACAATTGCCTGAGAAACTGTAGAGACGTGCAAATCGTGAAAGAGTTTTTGTTCTAAAAGCGGTTGATAGTATTTTCCCGTCGCTAATAGATAGCCGACTCTCAAACCAGGCATCAAAGTTTTAGAAAAGGTGCCAGTATAAATAACCAAATTATTGCGATCGAGAGCTTTAATTGGTGGGGGAACGGGTTCAAAGTTCAGTCCCTCATAAGAATTATCTTCTAAAATCAAACATTCGTATCGTTCCGCTAGGGCTAACAATTGCTGGCGATGCTGAAGTGTAGTGGTGATACCTGTAGGATTTTGCAAAGTAGAGACAGTGTAAATTAGTTTGGGACGATGACTTTGCAAATACTTTTCTAAAAGTTCTAGATTCATTCCCGATCGCTGCATGGGAATACCAATAATTTTCGCGCCAATATTTTCAATAATTTCTAAAGTGCCATAGTAGGTTGGACTTTCGGTAACTACCCAATCTCCCGATCGCAGGTAATAATTCATTACCAATGACAGTCCTTGTTTCGAGCCATTAGTAACAATTAAATTATCGGCAGAAACTTCTAATCCCAATTGAATTAGCATGTTAGCAATTTGCTGTCGTAAAACAAGTTGTCCTTGAGGCAAATCGTAGCCAAATAAAGTTTCCGACACCTGCTTCATAGCTCGTCTGGCATGACGCTGTAAATCTTTTAAACCTGAAGAAATTTGAAAACCACTACTAAAATCAATTACTTTAGGCTGATTTTTTGCTCGTACAGAAAGCTGATAGATATTAAAAAAGCTATACAATCCTTTTTCGGAGGTAAGAGAAACGCTTTTTTGCTGAGGAATAATTACTTTTTGAGTGGGAGCAAAGTTAGATTTTGCTTGAGGAGAAATTAGAGATTCTGAATTAACAAAATAACCCGAACCAGGACGGGCATGAATCAATCCATCTGCTTCTAAAAGATTATAAGCTTCAATTACAGTTAGTTTATTAACCTGAATATTTTTAGCTAACACTCTAATAGAAGGAAGACGACCGCCTGTTTTTAATGCTCCCGATCTAATTAAACTACTGAAGCGATCGCGAATTTGTAAATAAATTGGTTTTGTTGCTTGGCGATCGATCGGAATTTTCACTTTCTAGTTTTGCATAATGCCTAAATTTATCTTAGGCGATCGCTTCTTATTTTTACTGGTACGGTTTCGAGTGATTTTTAATAGAACAGTTTGGATATACGGAAAGTGTACTAGCTAGTTTTAAAAAATTTGTACCTTCTTATTATTTATTTTTTGGGTAATACTGTTTTCAATTGTTTTAATTCAAGCAACATAAAAATGAAAACTTTTGTAGACGACTCAAATTTTTGTTACCCAAATTCAGAAAATAAAATTCTAAAAATCTTACGAATTTTTTGGCAATTTAGTAATTTTTATGCAGCATATCGTGCCAGCATTTATTTGAATTGCGATCGACACAAAAAAACAAATAATCAAATTGATGACTAAATCTGTATTTATATGTAATTGCTAAAAACAAATGTTATATTCGCGATCGCGACACGAATTTGCTGGCTTTGGCTACGGTTTTTTAGGAATATTAATTTTTAGTCTTACTTTGCCAGCTACCCGTATTGCTGTTTTAGAATTAGATCCAGTTTTTGTCGGTTTGGGTAGAGCGGTTGTAGCCGCAATCCTGTCACTAATTTTGTTAATTGTAACTCGCCAAAAGCTACCACCCTGGCGGTTTTTGCCTAGATTTATTATGACGATCGCTGGAGTTGTAATTGGGTTTCCCGTACTATCGGCGATCGCTATGCGAAATGCTCCTGCTTCCTACGGAGCAGTTATTATCGGACTTTTGCCGCTGGCTACTGCTTTTTGGGGAGTTTGGCGTGGCAAGGAAAAAGTATCTATGACCTTTTGGATATTTGCACTTTTAGGAAGTGGACTAGTAATTTGCTTTGCTCTCATATCTGGAGCAAGATCGATTACTTTTGTCGATCTGGCTTTGTTTGGAGCAGTAGTAGCGGGTGGTATCGGGTATGCTGAAGGAGGAATTTTAGCTCGCTCTTTTGGTTCTTGGCAAGTTATATGCTGGTCGTTAGTACTCTCTCTACCAGTCCTGCTACCAATTGTTATCGAACATTCACCTACTTCGCTTGATTCTATTTCTTTAAATGTCTGGCTGGGTTTTCTTTACGTCAGCGTTTTTAGTATGTTTTTGGGCTTTATTGCCTGGTATCGAGGTTTGTCTATAGGTGGTATCGCTCGTGTTAGTCAAATTCAACTTATTCAACCGTTTCTGACAATTCTGGCATCGGCAATTTTGCTTGATGAATCTCTAACTTTTACCACACTTGGTTTTGCGTTAGGAGTAATTATTTGCGTAGTATTAAGTAAGCGCGTTCTAACAAGTAAGCTACAAAAAAAAATCAAATTAAAAACCTAGAGCTGCTTGGTCTTTATGAGTTTTGCTAAAGAACTGGCAGAACAAACGGCTGGGACTTACTATCATTTATCCAAAGCTACAGACTTTTGATATCGTTGTCACCCCGTCAGATGAAATACAAAAAAAATGTTATGCATAAGCTTGAATTAGGAAACAGAAAACAGGAGTCAGGATTCAAAGGAATTAGAGTACTACTTCGCCCTTCAAGGCAAGGAAGCATCGCTTCGCTGTATAACTATTCTCGATTTGGTTGGTTATGACTAATAGTCCAAAAAGGAAAGTTTTGACTGGGATTAATCGTAACGCCATTAATATTACTTTGAGCAAAAGCATAGTCTTCGGTCTGCCATAGAGGAACATAGGGGACATCCTCGGCAAGAAGCTGTTGCAGTTTGACAAATATAGCCTGACGTTGTTCTGAGTTTTGTTCGCTTCTTTCGGCTTCGATTAACTGATTGGCGCGATCGCTGTAGTAAAATGAGCCTCTACTTTGTGCCGCACCTTCCTGGCAACCTTTTTTAGTGGAACCTTTGCTACAGCTTAAAAAGGGTTGCAGATAATTATCTGGATCGAGAAAGTCGGGATACCAGTCTACCAAAGCCGAAGGATAGATTCCCTGGCTGAGATTGCTAAAGAAGGATGCAGATTCGACACTACTAGGAATAAACTGAATTACACCGCCTAATTCTAAATCGACATAAGCTTTTATTGTTTCGGCAACAATTCCCCGCGTAATCGAACCAGAGGGATACCAAATTTCGACAATTGCAGGATTAGCTGCCGAGTAACCAGAAGCTTGTAAAAAACTTTTGGCTTTATTGACATCAGCATCGCCATAAAGCGTTTCAAAAGTTGGCTGATAGGAATCAAAAGCTGTAGGCAGCAAACTGTAAATTGGTTCTGCCTGTTCCTGTAAGACGCGGCGATCGATTAAAGCGCGATCGATCGCAGAAGCGATCGCCTGACGGACTTCTAAGCGATCTAGAGGCTGTTGTTGCAGATTTAAAACTAAATAGTTAACTACCGTTCCCGAACCTGCGATCGCCTGCCATTTGTCTTCTGCTACACCATCTATTAAATTATTAATCTGATTGGGATCTAGTGATTGATATGCTACATCAACAGCACCCGTACGAAAGCTATTAAATAGATTTGCCGAATTGCCTGCATATATTTGGAGATCTACGCCTTCATTGGCTGGCTTTTCACCCCAATAGTTTGGGAAAACATCCAAACTAATGCCATCGCTACCAAACTGCGTTAGCCTGTATTTACCCGTACCGACTAAGATATTGGGACTAAATTCTCCCGCACCTATTTTGTATGCTTGAGGCGACACCGCACAAGCACCAGGAAATGCCAGCAAAGCAGGAAAAGCGGCAAAAGGCTGTTTTAAAGAAATTTGCAGTTCGTACTCTCCCGTAACCTCGATGTTTTCTACAACATCTCCCAGTAAAAACGCAGGTTGACCGCCGTTAGTAATAAAACGGTTGAGAGAAAATGCCATCGCTTCGCCATTAAAAGCCGTCCCGTCGTGAAATGTAACACCCTGGCGTAGTGGTATGGTGTAGAGCAAACCATCTTCGCTTACTTCTGGTATTGCCGTTGCCAATAGAGGTTTGATTTCTGTCGTCCCTAATTCGTAGGTATAGAGACTTTCTGCTACATTGTAAATAATATTTAGTCCTGCCAATTCATAACTATCGGCAGGGTCTAAAGTACGTGCCTTGAGAGTCGTTCCAATGGAAATACGATTGTTGTCGGGTGTCTGAGTTGCGGTTCGATCTCCGCTACAGCCTACAGCTAGAGCAAAACACAGTACAAATAAAGCTAAATAGCGAAAGGTTTTACGTAAATTGGCGATCGCCATAAACATTGCCGCTAGTTATTTCCTTCGAGATTACGCATAAACAGACGTTCGCTATGGGGTAAAGATTCATCAGATTCAGAATTTTTAGCTTTATCTGCCAGAGAGTTAAGCTTTTTGCTAGCTTTGTTGCGAGCATTATCGAGCAACTCATCGCCATTTTCAGACTTACCAAAGCGATTTTTTACGTCATCTTGTTCGACTACCCTATCTGCCGCAGTTTCAGCTTGGCGTACAGAATTTTCGTAATTTGTATCTGCGATCGCTGTTGAGTTGAAGGCAACTATAGAAATGCTCGAAATTATGGCGATCGATAAGACTAATTTAAACATTCTCCGCAGTAGCAACTGACAAAACTTCAACATAATTTCCCTTCGATGATTGCTGCTAGTAAAAATTCATCTGAATCATGATAGCAATAAAAAAATACTTTCAGTAAAAACTTTGTAATGAGACATATAGCAGTTTTCAAACTAAAGAAAAATAAATGAGTGCGATCGCTTTGCCACAATGAGCGAACCTTTGTATCTTTGTCAATATTTCTCAAATAACCACTTTAATCCACAGTGTTGTATCTTTCTTCTCAACGTAGAGCCTTCTGCAGTTTAGTTTGTAGTTTGCCAGGAAACTCATAGTTGACCCACTTCTCTTTATAACCATCGAGTCCATTTATTGTTAAAACTCGTTGTGATGCTGAAAGAACTGCTCCTGCGAATGTTTTTAGTCTACACTCTGCTTCTAAAATTACCTCACCTTCTTCATCGGGGCGATCGCTCCAAGTCTCATTAAACCAAAGAATAAGAACTTCGAGCCTATCTCGCGTCACTCGCTTGAAACGCCATCTATATTCCCCAGATTCCTCTGTAAATGATGTTGTTGCTTCATTAGTACCTTTTACTATAAGTGTAACTGCATCGAGTAAATCAGCTAGAGCATCAGATAAATACGAAGCGGTTAAACGTGCTTGTCGATCGCCAATTTTAATAATGCACTCTGACCAGCCTTTTCCTATCAAGTTGTATCGAACAGAAATTGTCACAATTGCCAAACCAGCACTTTAAGTTGATGTTTAATACCGAACAAATTAAATTTTTAATTACTTGGTTTTAATTCTTCAATCAGCGAAGCAACCTTTTCAGCTTTTGCAGTATTATTAGTTTCTTTGTATAGCTGCAAAGCTCGATTCAAAGCGACGATCGCTTCACGGTTGCGACTTCTGGCTTTTAGTGCCAAACCCAGACCATAATAGCCAGCAGGATTATTAGGAGTCATTTCGGTTAAATGTCGATAGGCAACAACTGCCTGTAAATAGTCTTGTTGAGCTAGATAAATATTGCCAAGTTTTTCTTGCGCTACAGGTGAGTTTGGCTCAAGCGCCAAAGCCTGCTTGTACTCAGCCAAAGCTGCATCCAAATCTCCTATCCGTAGCAAAACTTCTCCTGTTTTAAAGTAGAGAGCCGAGTTTTGGGGTTCGAGACGTTTGGCATCGAGTAGAGCCTGTAAGCCTGCCGCCATATTTCCCTGTTTTAATAAAGCCGTAGCTAACATCAATCGCAATTCGCCTAACTGAGGTTGTTTGGCGATCGCCTCTTTTAACATGGCTGCTGCTTCATCGTAGCGTTCCCGATCGAGCAAAATTGTCGCAATTACTTGATAAGCTTTAGAGTAATTGGGTTCGAGGGCAAGAATGCGGTAATAAGTATCGAGAGCCCGGTCGTATTTTTGCTCTCGTAACTGCACTACTCCCAAACCAATATAGTTTTGTACATTTGTGGGAGCCAGGGCGATCGCTTTTTCATAAGCGGCAGCAGCTTGAAGATTTTTGCCCGCATTACCCAAACTGTAGCCCAGGGCGTAGTAAAGCTGAGGATTATTGCGATCGAGGGCGATCGCTTTTTCATAAGCGGCGACCGCCAACTGATAATTGCCTTTCTGAGCCTGTAAGTAACCAATTCCAGAAAAAATTTGCGGATTGCTGGCATCTAAAGATGCAGCGCGTTCGTAAATAGCCAGAGCGCGATCGTAATCTTTGCCTTCGACATATTTTTTCCCGTCAATCAATAGCTGGTTTAGTTCTGCTGGGTCAGCTTGAGCGATAATTAATGGCTCTGTGTTGTCCGTTAGCAAAAATCTCTCGCTGGCGACTGCTTCAGAGAGGGGAAGCCCACAAATTGCGATCGACAACGATAAACAAGATTTTAAAAGAATCGATTTTATCACGATGACTAGCTACAATCTTTTTCTCTGACATCACAATTAACAAATCGCTCTGAATTTTACTAGATGCCAAATTATGTAAATTATGGCTTGGCGCGTGTATTGTTGCCACCTAAATTTTTGGTTTAATTAGCAATGAGCAACTTTTCAATGAACAACTTTTCAATGAACAATGAGCAATGAGCAATTATCAACGGATCGCTAAACGCTGTTCATTGTCAATTGAGATTGTTTTTAGCTTCAGCAGCAACTTGCTCTACTTCATCTTTACTCAGCTTGGCAATAGTAACATGAGCTTCTTCGCCGCCCAATCTACCTAAAGCCTGAACCAAACGATAGCGTATTTGCCAATCTTCATTGTCGGCAAAAGGAATTAACAACGCAACGGCGCGAGTATCGCCCAATTCTCCTAAAGAACCAATTGCTGCCGTTTGCAACAAGTTGTTATTAGAGTTTAGAGCTTCTTCCAATAGCTCGAAGCCGCGTTCGTCTCCCAACTCACCTAAAGCAGCAATAATACTGAATTGAATCAGCCACTCTGAAGTTTGATGGTACATGTTTGCTAGATCTTCAAACGCTTCAACCAACTTCAAACCGCCAATAGCATCTGCTGCTGCCGCCTGTACATCTGGTTCGGGATCGTTATGCAGGCGATCGCGCAATAGTTCTAAAGAAGTGTCTAAATTATTTTTACCTAAAGTATCTAACTGACTAACTGCGGCGTAACGTACGCGGGTATTCTTATCTGTTATCATCGGCTGAATCATTTCAAATGCCACATCAGGCTCTATTTGTCGTAATTGGTTCAAACCTCGAATCCGCTCGCCGAAATTTTCTGAATTTAATAATTCTTGGATTGATTCTGGAGTAACACTCATGTTTTAAAATCTCTATCCGATTGCTGATTAAATTTATGTCAAACTACTTTGCTAAAACAATTTATTCTTCTAAAGACATCATTCTGATTACATCACTTTGAGTAATCATGCCTACAATTTTTTGAGTTTCTTTGTTTACCACTGGCAGACGACGCACCTTTTTTTCGTGCATAATGCGTGCTGCGGCACGTACCGATTGCTCTGGTGAAATGGTTACAGGTTTATCGTTCATTACATCACCCACAGTTTGCCCTAGTGCTTTATGAATTTCTTTGTTGTGACGTGCGGGATTTTGGAGATAAATTACGCTATCGAGAAACATGATATATGGTGGCGTTTCTACACCCGTTTCCTGCCACATCAAATCGGATTCTGAAATTATTCCCACTAGTTTTCCCGTATCATCCACTACTGGCAAACCGCTAATCTTTTTTTCCGCCAAAATTTTAATTGCATCTTGCAGCGGTGTTTGAGGTTTTACTACGGTAGGGTCGGATGTCATTACATCAGCGACAGATTTATTCATGCTTTAGCTTTAAAAGGACTTGTTCGATCTTGTTGTCAGTTTAATTAATGTAGCGCGATCGATCCGAACTTAAACACAAACCGTTATTAAAATTAGCAGTTACCATACTCAAAATCCCTAAAAGCGACAATAGCTAGTAAGGGGTTCGCTTTCCTCTAGTTCTGCGACAGTTTTAACTTGTTTGATATATCTAATCCTGCCATCACTCATCGTCATTGGTTTGGGTAGCGCGTCAAAAGCCTCTTGCTTTGCTCGATGAGCCGCTTTAGCTTTTAATTCGAGTAGTGAAACTGGCATGACAATAGGCCAAAATAACGCTGCTGTAAATGCTGCTTTGAAGTGGATTAAATCATTTATAGAAGCTTCTTTATCCGCCACAATAGCTAATAACAGAACGAGAAAATAACCGCCTGAAATTGATAAATAGGTAAATAACATAACGACAAACAATCAATAATATCTATCTTTAGATATATTTTAAATAGACTAAATTAGGTTGTAAAGCTGAAAAAGCTTTAATAAATAAAGTAACAATGAAATAACTCCGTTTTTTAATGAAATAACTATGTTTTTTGATAATTTTAATTTTCTTGTCTTTGCCCAGGTAAGAAAAAATAAACCGCAATAATTCGTAGAGTAGATTAGGGCTTATCATACCAGACAGATAGATCTAATGATGTCAGCCGCTCGGTTTCTTGGATGTCGGGAAGGAAAAGCTCCCACAGCTTTTGTTCGACGGAATGAGAAAATTGAGGCATTGACTTGCTATGCCAAAATTTACTCAAAATGCGATTATCTATAATATCAATAGTCTTACAGACGAGCTTGCCCACTGGTGAAACGGATGGCTTGGCATATAGACGAGTCCGATCTTGATTATAGTCGTATAAAAAATAATTTTTAAGAATACGCAAACGCAAACGCTTGAGAGAATAGTTAACAGCTTGAGGACGGCTATTTAAGTTTTCAGGCACAAATTCTTGATTAACGCCTAAAAATGCCAAAATTTCTTGTATTGTCTCTAATGGTTGTGACTTGACGCGATCGTGCGTGGTTATAAACAGCGAAGAGCGAGGAAAGATATCTAGATAACGCCGTAACCCATGAGCATACAAGGAAAAATCTAGTATTTCACCGCTTCTTTTCCAAGTTTGCTGCATTTTACCTTCCAGCAACTCACTCATTCCCGCATCTAAGTCTTTTAGTGGTGCAAAACCACCGCTAACATAATGAAAATAAGCAGAGCGAGTCCGATCTAATGGGTGGCGTAAAATTAGCAAAATTTTAGGTGTATTTAGTTCGTCGTAAAGCCTTTGAGGTACTTCCGATCTGCATAGATAACTCGGACGCTTGATTCCGATAATAGCTTCCTGGCGATCGCCAATTTTTTTATATAATTGCTTTGCCTCACCTGCTTCGAAATTGGGTGATTCAAAAGCTGGTGTTTCTCCCTCTGGTAGCCAAATATCTGGATGCTCCCGAAGACAATGATGTAAGAATGTAGATGCCGATTTTTGTGCGCCGATAATGACAAAATTGGGTTTCATTGAGGGTTACATCCAATAAAGCATCAGTTTAATAGGTAATGGGCAATGGTGAAAAGTCAAGCAAAACATAATTAAGTCAAGTACTACATGTAGAGTTTAGTTAGTTTAACAACGCTATATACAAATAAGAATTGACTTTTAAGCGATCGCATTAGAAAAAGTAAATCGAGCTTAAAAGCTTATGGCTTATGGCTTAAAGCTTAGAGCTAAAAACCGATTGACAAACAACACATATCCTTAACTTGTCACGATTGGGTAATGGGTAGTAGTCTCGTAACTTGTCACCAATAGGTAATAGGTAATTTTCTCAATTTTAACTACGTGTATGTCATGATATCGAGGATTGTGCCTTACGACAATTCGCTTTTTATCGCTTTTTATCGGAGTTTGCTTAATTCTTTTAACATGAACTTAGAAACTATCGATCGCTCATCTACTAATTCTAGTTATCTTACTTTTTTCAACCAGTTAGAATTGGGAGTTGAATTTGAAGCGATCGCGGCAATCTCGTCACATACTACCAGTAATCTTGTAGGGTGGCAGGGTTTATCATCTTTAGTTTGTTCTACTCGGCAGCAGCAAATTTATGATGTGGATTTACGTTATGCCTGGGGACGAGAGATATTTAGCCAGCATTTAATCGATTTTGGTTGGACAGAAGAGATTTTAATGTTTCGCAAACCTTTTGCCGAATCAAACAGCCGACATAAATTAATTATTTACCTCTGCGATGCTGCTACAGGATTAAATACTGCTAATAAAATCGATCGCGTAAGAAAAGAATTTTTAATTGGGGAATACTGGCAAACTGTAACTCACATCTATTTACAATTAGATGCTTTGGAGGCAACAAACTCGGACTTTATTGCCAATTTGTCTAACAAACTGACATTACCTTCAGATAAACCCAAAGCTGAGAACTACCTAACTATCGATCGCCTGGAACAATCCCTTGTAGCCGAAAAGCAAAACTATCTTACTAATAAATTATTACTTCCCCTTCAACCAGATAGAAAGAAAGAAGGCGGTATGCGTACCAAAGGTATGTACAAACAAGCTACTCCCGAACGTCCGCTGATTTCGATAATTACGGTAGTGTTTAATGGCGAAAAATACTTAGAACAAACTATTCAATCTATTATTAACCAATCTAATGAAAACCTGGAATACATCATTATTGATGGCGGTTCTACAGACAAAACTTTAGACATTATCGAGCAGTATGAAGGGCAAATCGATTATTGGGTGAGCGAGAGCGATCGCGGTATCTACGACGCAATGAACAAAGGTACTAAAGCAGCATTGGGTTCTCATACTTGGCATATTAATGCCGACGATATTTTGTGGCGATTGCCAGATTCAGAAATAGATTTTACAAAAGCTAATTTAGCGGGTGCGGTGTCGATCTTTCACCCCGAAGAACGAGTCTGCAAGCTGAGATTGCCTCATTCGCCAGAACGCGATCGAGAGCTAAACATAGTCAAATATCCTTTTTATCATCAAGGATTTATCGGTCTGAGGAATCAAAATTCCTGGTTTGATGTAAATTATCAGATTATTGCTGATAATATTCTGATGGCAAAAAAAATTACTACAGAACCAGTTGTAACCACCAATAAAATTTTGACCATTCATCGCCGAGAAGGTATATCGGCAGAAAATAATGAAGCGATCCAACAAGAATTACAGCGAGCGATCGCTCGAAGCTCAAATCTTCAGGTTCGCGCACTGCTTGGGAAAAAGATTATTTATTCTAAATTGAGAAAAATCGCTAAGTCTTTGGGTTTGGTAAGTCTAAAAAGAAAATATTTTTAACCTATGAATTCCCTCCAAGTTTCTGTTATCGTTCCCACTAAAGATAGACCGCAGATGTTAGATAGAGCGGTTCAAAGTATCTGTTCGCAAACTACTTTGCCAGCAGAAATTATTATTGTCGATGATGCTTCTGTGGCTTCTTATCCAGAGATTATCGAACAATTAAAAGAGCGATCGCCAGTACCCCTTATCTATCACAGAAATTCGCAAAGTTCGGGTCCTGGTGCAACTCGTAACCAAGGTGCTAAGCTGGCTTCGGGTAATGTTCTCATGTTTTTAGACGATGACGATCTTTGGCTGCCAGAAAAGATTGCCAATCAGCTAAATATTCTTACCGAGCATCCAGAAGTAGGATTGGTTTATGCGGCTCGTTCTGTGGTCGATGAAGCTGGTAATAATCTGTTTCAAATAACTCCCAAGCTAGCAGGTCAAATATATTCGCAGATGCTGCAAAAAAATCACGTCGGCGTAACCTCAAGCGTGGCGGTGCGGAAAGATTTATTTCTAGAGGCAGGAGGATTCGATCCTGAAATCGCGGTGCGGGAAGATTACGAACTTTGGATCAGATTGTCTAAGGTAACAAAAATTGCTTTCGATCCTCAAGCTACTGTTCTGTGGACGGTACACAGCCAACCCAGAAAACAAACTAGTAGCAAACCAGAAATTTACGAAGCGGCAGTTGAAAAGATTTTGCAAAAATACCAGCAGGATCTTAAGTCTCTACCATCCAAGCAAGCAAGACAAGCAATTGCCTCTCACTATACTTTGATTGCCGACAAATACTTACTATCAGGTTCGCCACGCAGATATAGATATGTGTTGCGTAGTTTACTTCAGTATCCTTCTGTAGCGGCATTAGCTCGGCTTTTACCCTATACTCTCTATCTACGCCTGAGAAAAAATTACTCCAATTAGAATGAAATCATTTAATCCCCTAGAGCGAACCATAGCTAAGACTCTCGATCGCTTTCCCCAGATAAAACAAGTTGCTAAAAGTACCTATCAACGCTTGAACTATTGGTATTATGGCGATCGCAATTTTTCTTTAGCACTCCACCCACGAGTAAAAATCTCGACTCCCTGGCAGTGGTGTAATGTCGAGGAGACTAAAGGAGAACTATTTTTTGGCTATTATGACAAATCTCCCTGGTCGTCAGATATGTCCAAGTTTATCTGTCATCGACTGCAAAGCGATCGCCAAGTAGAAATTATTATCTACGACCGCTACAAACAAACGGTTGAAGTAGTGGCAACTTCTAAGACTTGGAGTTCGCAACAGGGAACTATGGTTCAATGGCTATCTAATTGCGACGATAAACAAATAATTTTTAACGATTTGGTAGAGGGAAAACTAGCAGCCAGAATTATTTCCTTAGCGACAAAAACTGAAGACATGATTCCTTTTCCCATTCAAACGCTGCATCCCAACGGGAAAGAAGCTCTGACTCTTAACTACAAACGCTTGGCTCGTCTGCGTCCCGAATATGGCTATGAGGTCGATGCTAGTAACTTTAGTGACGATTTGCCTTTAACAGAAGATGGAATTTGGCACGTCGATTTAGAAACTGGGAAAGGTAAATTAATTATTAGTTTGCAAGATTTAATTGCATATCAATCTCGTCCTGAAATGACTGCCGCCGAACATAAAGTAAATCACATTATGTATTCTCCTCAAGGCAGTAAATTCGTGTTTATGCACCGTTGGTTGAGCGAGCGGGGTAAATTATCGCGACTTTATGTTTCCGATAGTGACGGTAGCAATCTGCAACTCTTACTCGATGAGGGGATGATTTCTCACTACAGTTGGTATGACGAAGCATATCTACTGGCTTGGGCGAGAACCAAAGCGGCAGGCGATCGCTACTATTTAATTGATGTCACTAATGGTAAATGGCAAATAACTGGTAAAGAAGTTTTAGACATCTATGGCGACGGACACCCTTCTTTTTCTCCCAACCGACGCTGGATCGTTACCGATACCTATCCAGACCGTTCTCGTCAGCAGCATCTACTGTTATGCGATTGCCAAACCCAAAAAACTCTCGAACTAGGGCGTTTTTTTGCACCGTTAAAATACAGTGCGGGGCAACGCTGCGATCTTCATCCTCGCTGGAGTTCCGACGGAAATATAATTTCGATTGATGCGACTTATGAAGGTAAACGTTACAGTTACTTTATCGATATTGCGGCAATAGTTAATGACTAATTCTTCAGAACCTTTAGTTACAGTCTTGATGAGCGTTTATAACGGTATGCCTCACCTGCCAACCGCTATAGACAGCATTTTGCAGCAGACCTTGACCAACTTTAAATTTATTATTGTCGATGATGCTTCTACTGACGGTACGGCTAAAGTATTAAGAGATTTTGCCCAAAAAGATTCTCGCATCGAAGTTGTTACCAATCAGCGCAATCGAGGTTTGGGATACAATTTAGCTCGTGGAATAGCAGCAGCCACAACCCCTTGGGTGGCGCGAATGGATGCCGACGATGTGGCAGTACCACAGCGTTTGGAGTGGCAACTGGCGTATGTAAAAGAACAACCTGAAGTCGATATTTTAGGGGGCTACGCTCTAGATATGAGCGATCGCGGCAGAATTTTAGGTCAGCGTAAGGTTCCTACCAATCACCAGGATATATGCCGTTTGGTCTGGACTAATCCCTTTATTCACGGGACGGTAATGCTGCGACGCGAGGCAATCTTACGAGTAGGCTCCTATCGTCAAAAACTATCTAAACGTCAAGATTACGAACTGTGGTTTCGCTGCGTTAGATCGGGACTCAGATTTGCCAATCTACCCCAACCGCTGATTTACTATCGCTTTTCCGATAACACTTTCACCCGCAATAACTGGCGCGTAGCTCTTACTCACGTTCGTATCGGTTGGCGCGGTTGTTGGCAGGTAAAGGCTGCTCCTTTTGCTTATTTAGCCATTACCAAACAGTTAGTCGTGGTTCTATTGCCTCCTCCTCTGAGAACTTTAGTTTACAACTGGTTGAAGCAGTTCGATCCTAGAGCTAAAGTTACGTAATATTTCAATATTTGTTTTAATTCGTTTATTAAAATTCTACAAATGATTGCCTCAACTACTAAATACACTCTCAAAGAAATACCTGCTTTTTTAAGGTTTGCAATTTTATCTTTAAAGTCTATATATCAAGCCCAAAATTCTAATGGTTTAATTGCAATTAAAATTCGAGTCAGGGATTTTAGAACTCTGACAGTTTGGGAAAGTATGGAAGATATGAAAGCTTTCCGCAATTCTCAAGCACATTTTAAAGCTTTACAAGTTTCCGATAGATTGGGCTTCAATCAAACTCATACTTGGCATACAGAACACATACCTAATTGGTCGGAAGCGATCGCGCGAATAAATGAAAAACTGGCTGGAAACAGCCAAACATAAAAATTTCGTTATCATATAAATTAAACACCTATTTTCTAGCTAACGCTCTAATCTTATTTTCATTTCTCTAGCTATTTGTTCGACTTTTTCTACTTCACCAGGAAAACCTTGTTGATACTGTTTTTGTTCTTGGCGAATATTACGTGTATGCGATTCAACATTATGAATATTAATTATTTTACCAAAATCTTCAGAAACATCCTGACTTGCATCCTGACCGAGTAACCGAGCTAAAATCATTTCGCCAACTTTTTTTTTGTAGTGAGAAGAATCCCAGTACCAGTGCATATTTCTATCTTGTATTTTTTCAGTATTAATGCGATTATATCCGCTAAAACCCCATAGCATATAATTATTCTTGCTATTATTTTTTGATAATTTGTTTGTCATAGTTGTTAATTGTTTTTTCCAGTTTTCATATAAAGAAAAAAGATTTAGTATTCGATATACTTCTAGTTGATGAGCATGGGTAGGAGAAATAAATAAATACAGCTTGATATTATTCTTTTGGCAATCTTTGACAATTTTTTCTATAAGTTTTAAATTATATTTAATATTGCTTTTTTGTGGCAAAAGGTTTTCTTTTTCACCACCAACTAAAGCAAATACATGTTGAGTGTGTTTTTCAAAATTATCATGATAATTACCAATGAAATAATTATTTTTTCTAAATCCTTTATCTGTATAAACAAAACTATAATCATGTTTTTGAGACTTTATTGTTTTCCAAGAAAACTCAATATTTTGCCAGGTAAATAAATTTTTCCAATTAGCTAAATAGATATTGTTTCCAGTAAACTTAGATAGCTCAAAATCTTTTATACCTCGATCGGCATTTAGTAAAAAAACTTCAAAATCTAAACCTAAAACAACTGCTTTTAGATCTAAATTTTTTTGTGCATATTTAAAAATATGATAAATTTCATAAATATAGGCGCGAGGTAATCCAGCATTATAAGCAGAAAAATCACTAAAAATAGGGCTTTCAGGATCGATTCCCTGTATTACTCTAGAGCTTCCTAAAATAAGAGTGTCGTAGTTTCTTTCAGTAATATCAATAGATTTAATGCGTCGCATTGCTGACTTAACTATTGAAGGATCTTTTCGATCTAAACCAGGAACTTCAACTAAACGATAAATATTGTAGGGATCGACAATTAAATTAAAACTAGCAACTGTTAATAATCCAGAAATAAGTATCCCAAAATAGACTTTCAGATAAAACCTAACAGAATTCATATTTTGAAATTAATATTAACTAAATTTTTGCAAGATCGAAAAAATTCAAAACTGAAAATAAATAAATTCTTGTTCTTGAGTCATCCTTAAAATACAAATTAACATCATTATTGCTGTTACTATTGCCCATTTTTGATTGAGTTGCCATTTGAGTTTTAACTTGTGCCATACTTTATTTCTCCAGTTCAAAGAAATACGAAATACATAACTGTCTAAAGCAGGATGATAATCTTTTAATAAGTATTGCGTATTAGGTGCCAACCAAACAATTAGTAATAGAAAACCAATCCAACTAATAATATCTATACTTCTAGTTTGGATATGAGGCATTAAACCATTAAAAGTAATACCAAAATCAGATAAAAAGCCTAACTCGTTAGAAAAAACAGTTGGTAAAGAAATTTTGTTAAAACTAAACATGCTTTGCAATATAATTCTGGCACTATTTAAACTCTCTGCTCTAAAAAATACTAAAGAAACTACTGAAGCTAACATAGTAATAAACCAACCAAATCCATGATGCCACCAAGGAATTTTTCTGGAATTTTGTCCTAGCAATTTACATAAATCTCGCCACAAATAATAAATAACTATACAAACTCCGAGATATCCTCCCCACAAAATAAAAGTCCATCCCGCACCATGCCATAAGCCAGACAATAGCATGGTAATAATAATATTGATGTAAAGTAATATTTGTTGTCCTTGATTATTCTTGGATTTAAAAAGTTTTTGTAGTAAACGAGAAATAGGAATAGAAAGATAATCTCGCAAAAAACGATTGAGAGTTATGTGCCAGCGACTAATTGCTTCGCTCATATTAGTAGCTTGATAAGGAGAATTAAAATTTAGAGGTAACTTAATCCCAAACGTTCTGGCTGTTCCTAACGCCATATCAGAGTAAGCAGAAAAGTCAAAGTAAATTTGCAGGTAGAAAGCAAAAGCACCAACCCAAGCTTCCGTAAAAGTAATAGATGTATTGTAAGCTACTAGATCGAATACTTGATTTACATAAATAGCAACTCCATCAGCGATTATTACCTTTTTGAATAGTCCTATAGAAAACATAGCTAGTCCTATCGCTAAATTTTCTGGTTCAAATTTATAAATAGAACGATCTTCAAATTGAGGAATAATTTCTTGATGATGTACAATAGGACCAGCAATTAATTGAGGAAAGAAGCTGACAAATAAACAATAGTTTAAAAAGCTATATTCTTTTGTTTTACCTCGATAAGCATCTATTAAATAAGCTATTTGTTGAAAAGTAAAAAAAGAAATAGCTAAAGGCAAAATAATTTGCTGCAATGTAAAGTTAGTATTAATTATACTGTTAACTACTGTAATTAAAAAAATAGCATATTTAAAATATCCTAGTAAAGCTAAATTAAAACTGATGCCTCCAGATAAAATTAACTTGCTTTTGAAGTTATTTATCTGACTTTGACTTAAAATAATTCCCAAATAGTAATTAAATAATATAGAAAAAATTAGTAGTTTTAAATAAACAGGATTCCACCAAGCATAAAAAAACATAGAGACTGCAACTAGCCAAATAGTTACAATTTGGTAATGACCAGTGCTACTAATCAAAAAAAAACCTAGTAACGAAATTGGTAAAAAAAGCAAAATAAACTCATGAGAGTTAAATAGCATAATTGAACACAGTAATATTTTCTGAATAATCAATAAGTATGATTGTCTTTGACTTTTTACTAAATCAAAGTTTTTGACAAATACTGTGTTAAAGACTCAATAGTAGGATAATAGTAAACAATAGCTGGATCTAAGTTGCATTGAAAACTATTTTCTAATTCAGCAATCATCGATACAGTAGCTGAAGAGTCAAGTCCATAGCGATCGAAAGGAATGTAAATATCTATTTCCTCGGATTTTGTATTGAGGAAATCTGCTAGATAACTAGTTAGCCAACTCTGTATTTCTGTTAGTGACATAATTACCTAAGTATTTTGTTTGCACTTAAACAAATTTACCCATCTAATTTTTAAAATTATCTTTGCTTAACATAAACTTTACATTACTCAATACTCGATTTTTAGTTAATTATTTATTTTTTTTGACGTTACAAAAAGAATAAATCAATTTAGAGTGTTTAATTGACCATCTATAAATTTTTCTCGACAGGCATAACGGCAAATTTTACCGCTTGAGGTTTTGGGAACTGTTCCAGGTTTTACTAATATAATTTCGTGAGCCTGTAATTCATGATTTGCCATTACTGCTTGGCGAATATCTCCGACCAGACTATCCCTATTTAATTTTTTGATGTAGCTACGCTCGATTTCTTGAACGACTGTCAAGCGTTGTTCTATATTGTTATCTATAGTAAAAGCCGCACCACCATTGAGACGCAAGCCAGGATGACTATGTTGTACTGTTAGTTCGATATCTTCTGGGTAATAGTTACGACCCTTGATAATAATTACGTCTTTATAACGACCAGTAACAAATAGCTCTCCGTCTTTAACAAATCCTACATCTCCAGTGCGGAGAAACCGATTTTCGCTTTTTTCCGATATAGATGCTTGAAAGACTTGCTGAGTTGCTTCTGGCTTGTTCCAGTAACCTACAGCTACACTTTTACCTCGAACCCAAATTTCTCCTACTCGTCCATCAGCACAAAGTTTCAGAGATTCTGGATTGACAATTAGTAGTTCTGTTCCTAGCCAAGTACGACCGCAACTAATCAGAGATTTTGAGTATTGATTATTTTCCTTTTCTACTAAGATTCGATCTCTAGCTAATGCAGTTGGATTTACCTTACAAATACTAGGATAAATAGCGCGATCGCCTCCAGTAACTAATAAAGTTGCTTCTGCTAATCCATAGCAAGGATAAAATGCTTTTTGGGTAAAACCACAAGAAGCAAAAGCCTTAGTAAAATTTTCTAGCGTTTCTTGACGAACGGGTTCGGCACCATTAAAAGCTACCGCCCAACTACTCAAATCTAAACTAGCTCTTTGTTCGGGAGTAGTTCTTTTTACGCACAAATCATAAGCAAAATTAGGCGCACCACTGGTAGTTGCTCGGTAATGAGAAATCGCTTGTAACCAAGCGAAGGGACGATACAAAAAATTAAGCGGCGATATGAGAATACAGTGAATTCCCAAATAAACAGGTTGTAATACATTGCCAATCAATCCCATATCGTGAAATAAAGGCAACCAACCGACAAATACTGTCTTTTCTGTATGTCCGAAAGCTGCTCGAATCATTTGTTGATTGTGAAGCAAATTACCATGACTAACCATGACTCCTTTAGGATTGCCTGTAGAACCAGAGGTATATTGCAAAAATGCCAAACTATTGCTGTTCAAATTTGGTTTTTGCCATTCTGTAGCCAAGTTTGATTCGATTTCATCTGTTGCTATCCAAGTCAAAGCAGCTAGATCGGGGAAATCTCGTAACTTTTTTCCTTGCTGCTCTAAAATAGTCCTTGTAGTTAAAACTATCTTAGCTGCGGCATCCTCAACAATCGATCTTACTCGCGACCAAGGACGATTGGGTTTGGGAGGATAAGCAGGTACGGCAACTATGCCTCCATAGAGACAACCGAAAAAAGCACTGATAAAATCCAGACCTGAAGGATAAATTAATAAAGCGCGATCGCCTTGACTACAAATAGACTGTAAATAAGTAGCGATCGCTCTAGCATGTAAATCTAGTTTGCCATAGGTCAGGCGATCGGTTTCAGTTTCGCCATCTTTCAGGTAGATAAAAGCTGTTTTGTGATAATTGTTGGTTCCTCTCTGGCGCAGTAAGTCAACAAAAGTGTTGCTCCGATCGATTACCCGACTCTCTTCCATTTGTATGCCATCATCTACAAACTTCCGTTTTCTAACACATAAACCCGGCGATCGCTACTGTATTTTTAGCAGGAATTTTTCTCTGCAAGTTTTTCTGCACCAATCTGAAGCAAGTCAAACAATGGGTACTCGAAGTGATTGCCAAAGTAGTGATTGCGGGCAATAAATCTCGTTCCTTAATTCACTAACACTATCAATTTCTGGCAATCGCTTCTTGTCGAACAAAGAATACAAAAAATAATTAGCAACGGTGATTCGTGCTTCGCGAATGCAGGTAAAAATTAAGTATCCTAACGCAGATACAAATACTTTCATTGCTCATTGATAAATAGTTACATCTTTAAGACTACTAATTGTCAATCTAACTGCGTTACAATTCTTAACAAAATTAGGAGTCTGAAGAAGATCGATGAAAACCGCTTTAGTTACAGGTGCTTCTTTTGGTATAGGAAAAGCCTTCGCCAGAGAATTGGCCAGCAAAAAAATGGATTTAGTCCTGGTTGCCAGAACCCAAAATAAGCTACAGCAGCTAGCTACTGAATTAAAAGATAAATATGCGATCGCAACTGAAGTTATTGCTTTAGATCTTAGCGAACCCTCAGCAGGTAAGACACTATTTGATAAAGTAACTGCTAGCGGATTGAACATCGATCTATTAATCAACAACGCAGGTTTTGGCGACTATGGTGCATTTTGCGATCGCCCTTTAGAGAAGCAACTGGCGATGATTCAGCTAAACGTTAGTACTGTCGTCGAACTAACGGGTTTATTTTTACCCGTAATGAAACAACGTGGCGATGGTGCGATCGTTAATGTTTCTTCTATTGCTGCCTTTCAACCCATACCCTATATGTCGATCTATGCAGCTACTAAAGCCTTTATCCTCAACTTTACCGAAGCAATTTGGGCAGAAAACAAAGATAGCGGCGTGAGAATTTTAGCAGTCTGCCCCGGTCCTACAGAATCTCAATTTTACGATCGCGCCGATTTTCCCGACTCGATGGCAGGCATGAACGATGATAATATGGACTCTCCCGAAGCGGTAGTCAGAGAAACTCTCGCAGCCTTAGAAAAAGGACAGTCTACAATCGTTACTGGCGGCATCGGCAATCAGATAATCGTCAATATACCGAGATTCATTCCCAGAGATTTGTTGGTAAATGCTGTCGGCAAACAATTCAAGCAGTAAATTAATCTAACTCTCTTCTGCCTTCTAATGCCCTGGCTAACGTAACCTCGTCAGCATATTCGAGATCTCCACCCATTGGCAAGCCAAAAGCAATTCTGGTTACTTTGGTAAAAGGCTTAATCAAGCCATTGAGATAAAGGGTAGTCGTTTCACCTTCTACGCTAGGGCTAATGGCTAAAATAACTTCTTTAATATCTTTGTTGGTAATTCTCCTTACGAGAGCTTCAATATTGAGTTGTTCGGGTCCAATACCGTCCATAGGAGAAATTACCCCTCCTAAAACATGATACAAACCGCGATATTCTCTGGTTTTTTCTAAAGCAATAGTGTCGCGAGAGTCGGCAACAACGCAAACCGTAGTGCGATCGCGATTGGGATTGCTACAAATAGAGCAAACTGGTTCTGCCGAAAGATGAAAACAGACTTTACACAAGCCTACTTGCTGTTTGGCTTCAATTAAAGCTTGTGCTAAAGCTTTAACTTCTTTGTCTGGACGTTTAATTAAATGCAGAGCCAATCTTTGAGCAGTTTTGGGACCAACTCCTGGTAACAGCTGTAATTGCTCGATCAAACGAGCCAAAGGGGGTGTATATATGACTCTCTCCTAAACTAAGTTCTAACTGCCTGTTAAATTGGCATTTCTCCAAGAGCGATCGACACTTCGCTGGGGAATTTTTTCTCGTGAATCATAAAATATTATAGATAAATTTTGGGACTCCAAGTTTTAAAATTAAGACGGGCGAGACTGTTAAGCAACTATTATGACTACTACCAAAAAGAGCGATAAAAAAATCGACCTCAGAAATTTCAAATACTATTTCAATCGAGAATTAAGCTGGCTGGAATTCAATCGACGTGTATTGGCAGAAGCAACAGACCACAGAACACCACTTTTAGAACGCCTCAAGTTTATGTCGATTGTTAGCTCTAATTTAGATGAATTTTTTATGGTTAGGGTAGCAGGTCTAAAACAACAGGTTGAAGCAGGAGTTACTAAATTATCTGCCGATGGTCGTTCTGCTGAAGAACAGCTACAAGCGATCGCCGAACTGCTGCGACCGATGATTGAGGAACAGCATCAGCATTTTGAAAAGGTACTAAAAAAAGAATTAACTAAATACGGCATTAATCTAATTGATTATGTCGATCTCAACCAAGAACAAAAGGCTTACCTGAATAGTTTTTTTGAAGAACATATTTTTCCCGTACTAACTCCTTTGGCAGTAGATCTTTCCCATCCTTTTCCTTATATTTCCAATCTCAGCCTCAACTTAGCCATAGTACTTAAAGATCCCTCTACAGATCGGGAATTGTTCGCACGACTTAAAGTTCCCAAATCACTACCTCGCTTCGTTGCTTTACCAAAGGAATTGCGTCAGCGATATCGAGGAAAAGTGGGAGTTTGGTCTGGAGTTCCTTTGGAACAAATTATCACTCACAATTTGAAATATTTATTTCCAGGAATGAATATTCTCGAATCATCGGTATTTCGGGTCACGCGCAACACCGATTTGGCTTTAGAAGAAGATGAGGCAGATGATTTGTTGTTGGCAATCGAACAAGAATTACAGAAGCGTCGAATTGGGGGATCTTCGGTTCGGCTAGAAATTCAAGCTTTTATCCCCGAAAATATTAGAGCGACAATTATGCGCGAGTTGATTTTGCAAGAAGACGATGTTTACGACATAGATGGCTTAATCGGTCTGGGAGATCTTATGTCATTTATGAGTCTACCCCTACCAGAATTAAAAGATAAACCCTGGTCTTCAGCTTTGCCACCTAGAATTAACTGGCTTGAAGACGAAAACGCTAGTTTGTTCGATTTAATTCGCAAGCAAGATTTATTAGTTCATCATCCCTATCATTCTTTTAGTGGTACGGTACTGCGTTTTATTACCCAGGCGGCTCAAGATCCCGATGTTTTGGCAATCAAAATGACTCTCTATCGTACTTCTGGAGATTCACCAATTATCAAAGCTTTAATTTCGGCAGCTGAAAATGGCAAACAGGTAGTGGCTTTAGTAGAGCTTAAAGCTCGTTTTGATGAAGAAAATAATATTATCTGGGCGAGAAAATTAGAAAATTCTGGGGTTCATGTAGTCTATGGTCTGCCAGGACTAAAAACTCATACCAAAATTACTTTGGTAGTTCGTCAAGAAGAAGACAAAATTAACCGCTATATGCACATAGGCACTGGTAACTACAATCCTAAAACAGCCAAAATTTATACGGATTTGGGTCTTCTAACCTGCGATCGCGACTTGGGAGCAGATTTAACCGATTTATTTAACTTTTTAACAGGCTATTCCCAACAAAAATCCTATCGCAAACTGTTGGTCGCACCAGTTAGTTTGCGCGATCGCATGATTGACATGATTCGTCGTGAAATCGAGCATTGCCATAATGGTAAGTCGGGCAGAATTGTTGCCAAAATGAATGCTTTAGTTGACACCCAGATAATTGAAACTCTTTACGAAGCGTCTCAGGCTGGAGTAAAAATAGATCTGATTGTCAGGGGAATCTGCTGTTTGCGACCACAACTAAAAGGCATCAGCGATAATATCAATGTTGTTAGTGTAATAGGTCGATTTTTAGAACATTCGCGGATTTATTACTTTCAAAACGACGGTTCGGAAGAAATGTATATTGGCAGTGCCGATTGGATGACGCGCAATTTGAGCCGCAGAGTAGAAGCAGTAACTCCCATTGAATCTCTCGAAATTTTTAAAGATTTGCAAGAAATTTTGGGGATTATGCTATCGGATAATCGTCAAGCATGGGAGTTGCGATCGGACGGAACTTATATTCAAAGAAAACCAGCAGACGGAGAGGAAGCACACAGCACTCACGAATTACTGATGGAAATGGCGGCGCAGTTGGCAGAACTAGATTAGCTAGTTTATAGTAAAAAATTTAGGTAGCCAAGCATTTCACTACTCTAGATTGTCAACAGTAGCTCGTACTATCTGCAAGCGAATTGCAGATTCATGAAAATAAACCGTTTATTAATTGGAAGTGTTATCTATTAAAGATAATTCTTCCTCTGGTTCGATCTCCGTTTGAATTTGCTCGATTCTTACAGAACGATGCAATAGAAAAAAGTTTAAGACTATCAACATAGCCATAACTCCTAAAGCTAATATGGCTTCCCGTTCGCGAGTGGGAGTACGTAAAGACTTGTTTTTTTGATTCTGGGAAGATTCTTCTTCCATAAGCAACATAATTTTAGAAAAATTGTTTGAGGCATCGCGATCGGATAAATTCATTACATTCCTCCTATAAATATCGACTGTTCAAAATTTTAGTAAGGTAAATTCCATTCTGTTAAGATGTGTTGAGTAATAGTGTGGATATTTTTACTTAGTGAAGTCAAACCCAAACTATAAACAATTAAGCTCATTAGCAAGACAAAAACCCAAACAAACTTGTTAACTGTCTTAGTTTCTTTCTGTTTAGAAATGTTGCTAGCAATAAAGTTACTATCGTTTATATAAGTCAAACTTTGATGACTTTTATTTATCGACCGATTTTTTAGTGCTTGTTCGTCAATATGCTTGTGTTCCAGGCATGACGAATGATAATTATTTTGAAAATTAGACATGGTTTCTGAAGCTTGGAAGCTATTAGAATAAACCAAACAATTTCTGCTTTTAAGAAAATAATACTATCGATCGCAAGTAGTAAAATAAATATTTAAAAAGTTTAATAATTCAAATAAGAGTTTGTGCTATAGCAATCAGTATTTGTTTGATTAATATTGGTTCTTCAACGTGAGCGTTCAACGAAATAGGTATTCGTTAAGTCTGAAAGAAACAGAAAATTTCAGCTAAGTAGAGAAAGTCTAACCTAAAATCGGAAGTGTTCTAGCAGTTAAAACCGACCGAACAATGGTGTGAATGCGACCCGTACGTGAGCGTGGTTCTGGGGAGAAGTTTAAGTCATTGGTGAAGAAGTGTAATAGCTTCTATCCCGTCTAAGAGAATTGAAAGTAAAACTGAACCTAGGCTAGAACATTTTTTCATTGGAAAGAGTGAAGCAGCAGGAGAAGAATAGTGGGAAAATACAAGAGGAAATCTAGCTCAAAAGCCAGCAAAAAAAAGTCACTCGATTCTTTAAATCCAATAAATCTGAATGCAGCAGGGATAGACATTGGCGCAGACAGCCATTGGGTTAGCGTACCAGCAGATAGAGACGAACAACCTGTTCGAGAATTTAAATGTTACACACTAAACTTGTATGCCCTAGCCGATTGGCTCAAGCAATGTCAAGTCGAGACAGTAGTGATGGAATCTACTGGAGTATACTGGATACCAGTATTTCAAATTTTAGAGACTAGAGGCTTGGAAGTTTTATTGGTCAATAGCCATCATGTCAAAACTGTGCCAGGAAGAAAAAGTGATGTCCTAGATTGTCAATGGTTACAACAACTACACAGTTATAGTTTATTAGCAGGTTCATTTCGCCCCAGAGATGAAATTTGCGTCCTGCGAAGTTATATTCGTCATCAAGATAATTTAATTCGCAGTGCGGGTACTCACGTTCAACGAATGCAACAAGCTTTGACTCAGATGAATCTTCAACTACATCGAGTTATCAGTGACATCACTGGCAAAACAGGACTGAAAATTATTCGCGCTATGGTAGCAGGAGAGAGAAATCCTCAGACCTTAGCATCTTTCAAAGATGGACGGATTCGTCGCACTAGCGAAGAAATAGCAGCAGCACTAATAGGAGACTATCGAGCCGAACATCTGTTTGTCTTGCAACAAGAATTGCAGTTGTACGAAATGTACCAACAACAAATAGCTCAATGCGACCAAGAAATTGAAGCCTATTTAACTAATCTGGATTCACAAATCGAACTGGAAGCAATTGAACCATTAAAAAAGTCACCACTCACAAAAAAGTATTCGAGTAATACTCCAGCTTTTGATTTGGCTACTCATCTTTACCGTATTAGTGGCGTTGATTTTACCCGCATTGATGGTTTAGGAGTATTAACCGTTCAAACTATTCTTTCCGAAGTAGGTTTGGACCCTAGCCGCTTTCCTACGGTTAAGCATTTTACCTCTTGGTTGGGTTTGTGTCCTGGTAGTCGAGTTAGTGGTGGGAAAGTCAAAAGCTCACAAACTCGTCTTGTAGTTAATCGTGCTGCCAACTCTTTTCGGATGGCTGCTCATGCTTTACGTCGAAGTCAAACTGCTCTGGGAGCTTTTTTTCGTCGTCTCCGCAGTCGATTGGGTACTCCCAAAGCCATTACTGCTACTGCTCATAAATTGGCTCGTATTTTTTATTATCTTTGGACTAAAGGTGGAGAGTACCACGACCCAGGAATTGATATCTACGAACAACAATATCAACAAAGAGTACTCAAGAATCTGCAACGAAAAGCTGACCAACTTGGCTTTGAGCTTGTTGTTAAAGCTTCATCTGCTTAATTTGTTTTCTAAGAGTTCGATGAACCTAAAATAAAGCAGGAGGCAAAGCAGGTAAGCCTTTGTTCTCTAAATCGAGAGAAAGTTTGATTGGATGATAGGTATAGGCAATCAACCCACCAAGTAGATTGACCATGAAATTATGAATACTTTGATGTCGTGTATGTTGAACCTGGCAAATATTTTTTAGCTGGTCGTTAACAGATTCAATGATGGCTCGTTTACGAAGCAGAATCCTGTCGATGAGGGAAACTAAGCGATTATTCATATTCTTGCGATAACGAGTAATCAGTTTCAAACCCCTATCATAAAGCTGCTCAAACCATGCCTGAGAAATATAGGCTTTGTCGCCAATAAGTTTGCTAAAAATGGACATAATTAAATCAGGAACAGGCTTACGGTCATCAGTTTTGGCAGCAGTAAGTTTAAAAGAAAGTAATTCGCCTTGGTCATCGACAATGAGATGTAATTTAAAGCGCAGGGCGTATGCGCCCAAGTCGCGCCTAGCGACGCTACAGAGCTATGCGCTCAAACGCCTTTCAACCGCTGGAGCGTCTCGGCGTTCTGCGAAGTGCGATTCGTTGTCGTGAAACCTAGATAACTAGGGGGATACGGCACATTTCTAAAGTAAGTTATCCTGACTTGAGTTCGCACTTTAATCCTTTAGAAATGATAACTTACAGTTCATCAGCAGGGGGAATAAGCTAGTGGTGTAAAAGACCACACCCTGCGTCTGAAACAACAGACAGAGCCTAAGTACACAGAACTTTCGGATTTATGTGTCGCGCAACTAGCTCAATGGGCGGAGAGATAAACCCTAAAGAACACAAACAATGACTGTAGGAACGAAGTAACCCAATTACATCCCCAAAATTAACTGGTAGGGATCGACCCGTATGGTGTAAATGGAAGAGATGGGTCAAGAAGCAAAAGCCTAATCTGAAACGACAGGTAAAGCCAGAAAAAGGATGGGGTAATGCCCAGGATAAGCAGACGTGACCCGCAAATGTATCAAAGCTAAAGGTGTAATTAACAGTGAACAAGCCTAATACAGATTCAAAGTCGAAGACTGTGGGATGGGACAGTATTGATTGGCAACAAGTCGATAAATATGTCTACAAGCTGCAAACGCGCATTTATGCTGCCTCTCGTCGTGGAGAGATCAAAAAAGTCCGAAAACTTCAAAAAACATTAATGAATTCCTGGTCATGCAAAGTGCTAGCGGTTCGCAGGGTAACACAAGAAAATCGAGGCAAAAAGACAGCAGGAGTGGACGGGGAAAAATCCCTATCCCCAGCAGCTCGTATGAAACTCGTAGGACAACTCAAACTTACAGGTAGAAGTAAACCTACTCGAAGAGTTTGGATACCAAAACCAGGGAAGGATGAAAAACGTCCATTAGGAATACCTACCATATACGACCGCGCCTTACAAGGGGTAGTCAAAGCTGCCCTAGAACCAGAATGGGAGGCAAAGTTTGAAGCCTCAAGCTATGGTTTCCGACCAGGAAGAGCCTGCCAAGATGCGATAAAGCACATTAAGAACGCAATTCAATCTAAAGCCAAGTACGTTTTAGATGCCGACATTGCAAAATGCTTTGACCGCATCAACCACAATACATTACTCCAAAGACTTAACCACAGAGGAAAAGTCAGGAAACAAATTAAAGCTTGGTTAAAATCTGGGGTCATAGACAAAGGGGTATTTACTGCTATATCTGAAGGAACACCTCAAGGTGGCGTGGGTGCGCTGCGAAGCGTACTTTGGTAATGCTCAAGGAGAGTGAAAACTACCAAGAGATAGTACATTCCCTAATGTACTAAGGCTGACCCAGCAGGCAGGGGACAATGAGTAAAAACCTGTTTGAAGCCTGGGGAACAAGGGGCAAAATACTGGCACTCTGTTACAGTATGAGGCTTCGAGCCTGAATTTAACTATGGCTACGAAAGGAATCTTCGTCCGACGCTCCTACACCTTGGACACGCCGCTAAACAACAGAGATGGCGTGAGACATCAGGTAAGTCAATGTTGCACTCGTTTGACTGAAAAGAACTTTCGACGCGGTTCAAATTGCTCTAATTATAAGGGTACAAATTATCAACTGATGTCGGGGATACTAGGTCTGTATCCTTACGGAGTAAAGAAGAAGCCCACGGTTAAATGTAACCACTTACCGAAGTATGAACGTAGGAAGCGCAATAGCTGGTCTGGTCACAGACTGGGTTAACTGCAACTGAAGTAGTTATTGCGTGGCAGAGCCATCGTAGTAGTCCGAGCCAGAAAATAGTCTGGTACATGGCGAAGGATGGCAGTCATTGTTAGAGATACACATAGGAAGTAGAGAGGACTAAGAAGTATGTCCGATATCATCAAAACCCAACGTAGTCTCGCCATAAAAGCAAAGTTCCAGAAGGAACATCAATTTGACCATCTCTATCGGCTCATTTGCCGTCGAGATTGGATTGCCGATGTCCTAAAGACAATTCTCTCAAATAAAGGGTCTAAGACACCAGGAGTCGATGGAATAAGCAAAAAGGCTCTAGAATCAGAGGTAGCAAAGTCTAAATTTGTGAAAGAGCTTGAAAGCGAACTGCGTCAAAAACAGTTCCGCCCAATGCCCGTTCGTCGAATATACATTCCTAAGTCTAACGGTAAAACTCGCCCATTGGGTATTCCTACAATCAAAGACCGAGTAGTACAAATGCTTGTCAAAATGGTGTTAGAACCTATTTATGAAAGCGACTTCTTGAACTGCTCCAACGGTTTTCGACCAGGACGCAGAACACAGGACTGTATCGCCCGATTAGATAGCTACATCAACCGACGCAACAAATACTATTGGGTTATCGAAGGGGATATCAAAGGAGCATTTGACAGCATTCACCATCAAATATTGATAAAATTGCTGGCTCAAAGAATCTCTGATGAAAAGTTCTTAAAACTAATAGAACGATTTCTTGAAGCGGGAATTATGGAAGGTTGTTTGTTCAAACGCACCGAAACGGGAACACCGCAGGGTGCAATCTGCTCGCCAATTTTGGCGAACATCTACTTACATCAGCTAGACCTCTACTGGTGGAACAAATACGGCAATCTTCACCGCAAACAGAAAGAACGTCGTCGAATAAACCACATGGGAAACTGTGCGCTGATTCGATATGCTGATGATTGGCTACTACTTACCAACGGTGGGAAAGCAGAAGCCATCAGGCTAAAAGAAGAGTTTCAAGCCTTCCTCTGGAAAGAACTAAAGCTCGAACTTTCACCAGAAAAAACGCACATAACTCATGTAAATCAAGGTTTTGACTTTTTAGGTTTTCACGTTCAAAGATACGTAAAATCTAATGACCGACCTAAAATGCTGGTCACTCCAGCCCAGGAAAACATTAAAAAGTTGAAGCTCAAGATTAAAGAGATGACGCGACGCAAGTGGTTTCAAGATTCACCATTGCTCAAAATCTCAGCTTTAAACGCAGTACTCAGAGGATGGATTAATTACTATCGCCATACTAACACCAAGAAATTAGCCAAAGATCTAGACTTCTGGGTTAACGAAAGGCTGTTTCTCTGGTTAAGTAAACGGCATAAAGTATCCAAACGAAAAGTACTAGATAGATTCAAACTCCGTGAGAACGGGAAGAGATGGAACTTTGGTGTACTCAACGGGGATAATCACCTTTTTCTTTATAGGATGAGCGATTTACCCCTAAAGAAATACCGTTCTCGTTCACCAGAAAACCCTTATTTAGAAGGGTTTGGAACATTATCAGCAGCACAGCCAGAAATACCTTTATCCCAAATAATCTGGATGGGAAATGCCGAGAACGTCACATGGCGCGAACTCAAAGAGAAAATTAAAGCTGAGAGGGGCGCAAAATGCGAATGTTGTGGCGCACTAGGAAAACTAGACCTGCACCACATCATACCGCGCAAAAGCAAGGGTAAAGACACTGAAGATAATCTTCAGCTACTATGTCGCTCTTGTCATGCCTTAACACCCTCGTTTGGTCGGAGGTAACAATGATGGAAAGCCGTATGACGAGAAATTGTCACGTACGGTTTGGAGAGAGGTATGAAGAAACACATCAATCGCAAGATTGGAAAGTGCGCTTTGTGCCTACTCTATTTAGCCCACTTCTAGCCAATATAGCGTTACACGGCATAGAAAATATGCTTATTGAATATGCTAAGACATTGGATATTAGAAGAAAAGACAAACCGAGCAGCCAGATAAGCTGGCAAAAGAAAGTAAGTCAACTAACATTCGTCAGGTATGCGGATGATTTCGTTGTGCTACACCACGACCTTAAGGTAATCCAGAGATGTCGAGAATTAATCTCGGAGTGGTTAAAAGATGTAGGTTTGGAATTAAAACCAACTAAAACTAGAATAGCTCACACTCTGGATTCAGAGAAGAGTGAGGACGGAATAGCAGGGTTTGACTTTCTCGGATATAACATTCGACAATTTCCTGCGGGTAAATACGTCAGCCCTAGAAATACTAAAAAAGACGTAGTTGGTTTTAATACCTTCATCACCCCAAGCAAAGATGCCTGTAAAAAGCATCAAAGTCGTATAAAAGTCATCAGGAAACACAAGAACTCATCACAAGCTCGGATAATCTCAGAGCTTAACCCTGTAATCAGGGGATGGTGCAACTATTACAAGTTTTCTGATGCCCAAACAAGAAACATCTTAACTAAACAAGATCATCTTGTATACCTCAAATTAAGAGCTTGGGGCAGATACCGATGCAGAAGTCTTAAAAAGGCTTACAAAAAATATTACACAAAAATCGGTAAAAGAAATTGGATATTCGCAACCAGGGAAGGGGACGCGAACCCTCTTCGGTTACTTTTGCATAGTTCGTTCGATAGCAGTTCAACCAACTACGTAAAAGTTAAAGGCGATAAAAGCCCCTACGACGGCAACCTGATTTATTGGAGTACCAGAATGGGTAGACATCCCGAAATGCCCGTTTCCAAGGCTATTAAGCTCAAGAAGCAAAAAGGCAAATGTAGCTGGTGCGGATTATATTTTCGTGAGGGAGATGTTTTGGAGGAAGACCATATTACGGCTATTGCCCTCGGCGGTAAAAACGTATATGACAATCTCCAATTACTACACGCACACTGTCACGATGAAAAAACAGCACTGGATATGATTGAAATAAGGAAAAAACGACTATCTAACTTCTTAACGGAGTTACATAAATTATGGTCGAAAGTAAACTACCTATGGGTAGATGATATTCCAGTTATACTCAGCAGTTGAGGGGTCAGTTATTGACAAAGTGGATACGTTTGAGTAGCCGTATGTGTTGAAAAGCACAAGTACGGTTTCGGAGGAGAGGGGTAAGTTGGAAACAACTACCCCGACTCTAATCGGCGGCGAACTCCAGTTCGCAAAGGCATTGTTTCGGAAACTTAAAGGTAATCCCATTCTGGATTTGCGTTTAGTTGAGATTCGTCATGGTCGTAGCTGGTATCGATATCTTACTTCGGTACTTGACCCCAAGATTTTACCTCCCTTTGTGGTTGGCGCTCTCTACTCACGTCGCTGGCGAATCGAAGAAAGTTTTCTTCTACTTAAACGGTTGCTAGGTTTGAGTTACTTGTGGACTGGTGAGCCACTGCGTTGGGCGGGTTCCCCGACT